>SLOM01000096.1 GCA_007132505.1 Candidatus Sumerlaeota bacterium | reverse complement strand
TGGCGGTCAATGAAGTCCCGGCGGGTATGCCGGCATCATCGAGCGGAAGGGGGACCTTCACCGACCGGTCCTGGCTGGAAATGTTGCTGAGGAGGACTCCCGGTTTGCCGTCCGCCAGCCATGCCGAGGCGTTCACGGCAGGTTCTTCAATTGTATAGTCGGGACCGAAGACACCTGTGCCTCTGCCGCGCAGGAGGGTATTGTCACCTGCGACATCGAGCAGGCGGAGGAACTGCCCGTCTGTGACGAACGGCCGGGCGTGGGAGCGTGTGCGGGCGAGATCACGCAGGAATTCCGCCTCTGAGGACACCTCGGGCGCCATAATACGGTCAGGCTGAATCCAGCCGACCTGGGCGCCATACAGGAACGCCCGGGAGTTCTTCCAGCGGAAGGAGAAGCTGTTCCGCGGCTCGTCCTTCGCATAATAGAGGAACGCGTATCCGATGGTCCGGTCCGAGTAGACAGAGGGGAAGAGGGGAATGCTGTGCAGTTCGGCGGGCATGTTGAGGATGATCATTGCGTCAAACAGGTCGAGCCACGGCTCGGCGCATTCCTCCGTCGTGAGGACACGGCCTTCGGGAACGCGCTTGCGCATGCCTTCCAGGAGGGTGCGATACCCCTCGTGCCAGGCACCCCCGCCGCCGAGCGGATGGCCGTGGTCCGGATTGAAGCACGGCACGCCGCGGGCCGCGCAGATCTGGTCAATATATACACCGGCGGTGTCCAACTCATCAAAGAAACGCTGGATCAGGCTGGCGAGTTCCTCTCGCCAGAGGGCGCTCCAAGGGCACATGGCCGTGTTCGGCACGTGGGAGCCATACACCTCGGTATAGCAGTCGCCGTTCTCCTTCCGGGCCGCCCCGCGCCATGCTTCCTTCTCGCGCCAGCTCTTCGAGTCCGGGTCCCAGAGCCGGCCGTTGATATAGGGAATCACGTGCGTGCCGGCATCGTGCAGCGCTCGGATGGCCTCGCCAAAGCCGGGAAGCGGCGGGAAATACTCGGGATAGTTCGTGTCATACGGGATCTCGTGCCAGCGGTACCAGTGCGTTGCCGTGTTGGTACCGAAGTACGCAAGTGCCTTCTTGGTGATGTCCAGGTTGTCCGCGGGCGACCCGTCCGGACGCAGCCAGATGTCCGCGTCCTGCATCCACCTGGGAATCGTGCGTTTCGAAACCGGTGGCGTGTTGCCCCACGGTGTTTCAAAGGTAAACGCGCGGTAAATCCGGCCGGCATCGGTGTAGTCGCCATCGAAGAACTGGGTGATCGTTTCAAATGGCAGTTCAAAGTCCTTGCCCGCTTCCTCTGGAATGGAGGGAAAATGCAGGAAAGAGAAACGCGTGACACCCGCCTGCGCTTCGAGGCAGAGGTTCTTGAGACAGGCTGCCGGGTCATGTGCGCCGATATACAGCCCGTGCCCGTGGCCGTAGAATGCGGCCATCTGCATGCCGGCTTCCCAGGAGGGATACTGCCCGATATAGCGCACGCCGCTGACGAGGTCGTATTCCGTGCCCCAGCTTGTCGGGACGGCGGCGCGGGGGAGCTTCTCCGCGAGGAGTCCGGGCAGGATCGGGAATTCCGCGCCGGTGACCTTCCAGCCGTCAGGGACTTTCACATGAAGACGCCACGCCAAGCGCGCCGATCCGGCTTCGCAGCCGATGCGCATGCGGACTTCGGCCCCGCCCTTGCGCGAGAGGGGAAGGTGCCAGCGCAGCACGATCTCCCCGCGTGATCCGTCCTCCTGGAAGTCCGCACCGAGGAAGTCCGCGAAGAGCGGGGAGTACTCCGGCGCCGTGCCGTCCGGCCCGCGGAAGGCCACCTTCCACGTGTCACCAACGCCCGCAAGGTCCGCCGCCACGTTGCCAAGAGCCGGGCAGGAGAACTCGCTCAGGACGAGCATCCGCCCGAGCGTGAAGCGGAGCCTTACGCCCCCCGTGTCGAGGGACATTTCGTTTTCGCTCTGCCGCCAAACTATGCGCTGAGGCGTTGCGCCGGACATTCCGGATCTCCGTTCCGGGGGTTGGAGCCGCAGGGATGGCTCACTGGACTTCCCATGTAGCGTGGACCAGTTCTTCGTTCGGATCCATGTGGGCCCGAAGGAGGATTTCGGTTTCCGACCCGTGGTCAACGGAGATTCGAGGCGGCTCGACCGGCTCCGCCGGTGTAGCGTTGAGGACCTGTGCGTGGGGAGTGTAGGCGCCGGAAGCCAGGCCTGTGTAGACGGCCACTCCCTCTTCGTCCGTGGTGCGTTCGTTGTATTGCGGCACCACTCCGTGTCTTGACGGCAGGCCGAAGTCACCGGCCAGTGTCACCCTCATGCCCGCGTACGGCCGGCCGGTTTCCGGATTGACCACGCGGAACCGCACCAATCCTCCGGGGCCGGCGGGAATGCTGCCGCAGTCCACGTCGCCGGACTCCATGGGCACATCCACGCGCGCGTAGGCCGGTGCCAGGCCGGGGGCGGCAAGAAGATAGACAACCGCCTCACCGGGGGGCACCTGATGAAAACGGAAGCTGCCGTCCCCCGCCGTGAACGCGGTGGCGGCCGGTTCGCCGTGCCGCAGGAGATGCCAGCGGGTGGACTCATCGCCGGGAGAACTGTATATCGCCACGCGAAGATCCGCCACGGAAACTCCCGGCACCGCCGGAACCACCCGCCCGTGCACCTCGGAGCCGCGGTGCAACTCGGCAAGGGCCTCCCTCTCGCCCTCGCCCGGAGGCACGTGCACCTCCTTCGTGGCATACGTGGTGGACCGGATCGTATAGAAGGCTGGTTGACGCGGGTCCGTCTCGGGATCCACGAAGTATCCGCCGTGCATCTCCGCCACGGGGCGTCCCCTGTCACCAAGGCGTCTCTCGGCCGTGTAGAGCTCCGCCCGAACGGGCCTCCCGGTTCTTGCATCGAACAGGTAGACGGTGACCGGTGCCTCGTGGCCGGTTTCCTCGCGCTCGAGCGTCAGGACGCGGGGCTCCCCATCGAGCGGAAACGGCCCGGTCCGCAGAGGCCGGAAATCAGCCTGGGGACGAACCTGCACGTTGTATTCCCTGCCCGTGAGCCCCAGCAGCCGGAGCCGGCCTTCCTCACCCGGTCGCATGGGGTTGAGGTGCTGCTCGTGGATTCCGCCATCGTCCCGCGTGCTGATCACCATGAAGGTGGTCTGTACATCGGTGACCGGCTGGCCTTCCTCGTCGAGGACCGCCAGATCAATGACGCCCCTTTCCCGCAGATCAATTATCACGTCCGCGCGGTGTTCACCTGCCTCCAGTTCGATATGCTCCGGGCCGATATGCGGAAAGGAGGGGTGCCGCGCGGTGAGCCGGTACACCCCGGCCGAGAGGGAGACGAAGAGGAAGCCCCCGTCCGGCCCGATTCCGGTCGAGGCAGCCCCCATACTGGGTCCATCCACGGCGGGGAAAAGGATCACACGCGGTTCCGGCGAGCCCGTCCACGCGTCGGGAACGGGCGCATACGGGCCGGGTTCCGCGGGGGAGTATCCATCCGGAAAGAGGAATCGCCCGGAGATCGAGCCCGCGGCGCCGAGCACAATCTCGATTCCCTCCACCGGCTCGTTCCCTATCTCCAGCATTTCGGCCTGCGTGGTATGTGTCCCCCTCCGGGCCCGCAGGGCCACGCGGGAGCGGGCCGGAGCCGGAAAATGGAAATTCCCCTCCGCGTCCACACGTATCCAGTCCGAATGCCCGTGCATGTAGGATCCGCCAGCAGCCGAAACCCGCGTATAGACAGCGTTGATCTCCGCATCCCGCACGGGAACTCCCGTGGGGGTCACGACCTGTCCGGCAATGAAGACGACGGATCGGAGCTGCAGGAGGACCTCCTGGTCGAGGGTGTGCGGACGCAAGTCCGCACTGATGGCGTTGAGCCGCTGATCGCCCGCGGACCATTCCGTGGGAAACCCCGTCTCCATTTCGTGGTCCTTGCTATCCACCGAAACCCGGAATTCCGTGTCTGCCACCACCTGGCTGAAATCGAAGCGGCCACGCTCGTTGGTGACGGCTTCGATCCGCGTTGGATGCACGCCGAAAAGCGGATTTCCGAGCGACTCCACAGAAACACCGGCGCCTTCCACCGGTCCCTCCGTCGCACCGTCCACCGCCCGTCCTGCAATGCGGTACCCCGGATAGACGAGGAGGGACAGGCTGATCTCTTCCTCCTCCGCCGCGGTATTCAGAATCGAGGTGGGCGAAGCGGAGGAAGCGATATGGCTGCCCGGCCGGGCCGAGTGGAGCACCTTGTCCCCGGCCTGCACCGCCAGGCGGTAGGTGCCATGAGGGACAGCATCGAACCGGAACCGCCCGGCCGCATTCGCCTCCGCATCCAGCCCTCCTCCGCCCTGCAGGACACCGGCCGATTCCGGGGCAGGTACGAGCCGCACCAGCGCACCGCCAAGGCCGAGCCGCTCCTCATAATCGAGCACGGTGCCCGTGATCGTCACGGTCCGGGCGCCCTCAGGTGGTATGGTCGCACCGGCAGCTTCCGGCTCGGCTGCGTCCGGGGAAGCCGGGGTTGGGGTGGCTTCTGTCTCGGCCTCCGGCGTGGGTGTTACCTCCGCATCCGGCTCGGGCGTGGGAAGTGGATCCACGGGGACGTGGGGAGCCGGCGGAACGGCCACCGGGGGCACTTCGGCAGGCGGCAGGTCAGGATCCGGATCGCGGGGAGGCTCCCCGACGCGCAGAAAGACGACCGCCATCACCAACGCGACAAGTACTATCGCAACGACTGTCCAGAGGCCACCACGCGACATTTCCGCACCCTCCAGGAGACAATGTCCGTGAGAGAGCATCCCTGCCGCAGACAGGCAAGGGGGAAGCACGGGCCAGACGCGCGCCATCACCTCGCGACTGATCCCGGCAAGGCTTGCATCAGCGCCGGGGCACGATAGGATGGGCTGTGTTCGAGGCGGGTCCGCGATGCGGCCCGGCGCGGGAACCAGCGGTCCCCTCTTTCTCACCCCCACCACGCGTCCGCCGCGCCCATCCCCAAGCCGCCGGTCACGACTGCATGAATTGATCGCGCGGACGAAAGGAAAGCACCATGCCCGGCGGAAAAACGCCCTACCTCCTGATGGCAGCAATCCTTGCGGTGGCGCTTGCCACCGGCGCCTGCCCAAACAGCCGCGAAGCGGCAACGGAGCCGATGAACATGACCATCAACCTGCCGGAACCAAGACTCGACGGGGATGTCTCCGTGGAGAGAGCAATAGAGCAGCGCCGCTCCGTCCGCTCCTATACGGACGAGGCGCTCTCCCTGGCCGAGCTGTCCCAACTGCTCTGGTCCGCCCAGGGAATCACGGACGAGGCGAGGAACCTCCGGGCTTCCCCTTCGGCCGGGGCCACCTACCCGCTTGAGCTATACGCCGTTGTCGGCAACGTCGAAGACCTCGATGCCGGTGTCTACAAGTACAACCCGGTGGGCAATGAACTGGTGGGAGTCCTCGAAGGCGATCTCCGGCAGGATATATACGGAGCGGCGCTCCGCCAGGACCCTGTCCGGGACGCGCCGGTGGTGCTGGTGTTCACCGCCGTCTATGAACGCACGACGGGGCGTTACGGCGAACGCGGCATCCGCTTCGTCCACATGGAAGTGGGACACGCGGCCCAGAACGTCTATCTCCAGGCCGGCGCGCTCGGCCTCGGCACCGTGGTCATCGGAGCGTTCGACGAGGACGCAACCGCCCGCATCATGGGCCTCCCGGAGGAGGAAAAGGCTCTCTACCTGATGCCGGTGGGGAGGATGTAGGGTGGCGTGCCATCATTTGCCCGGCTACCGGGGAGTCAGTTCAACCCTCAGGTGGGTGGTTTCCTCGGGCGCGATGTCGTAGGGGACCGTTCTGCGTTGGTAGCCACCGCCCCAGGTGGTGACCTCATGATTGCGTTGCAGTTGTTCTCTCCACCAGTTGTGGCCCGTGACCTTCCGTGAACCCTGAAGGATCCGCTTTCGCC
>SLOM01000113.1 GCA_007132505.1 Candidatus Sumerlaeota bacterium | reverse complement strand
GCCACACCTCCCGGCGAGGAAGCCGAGCTGCGGCTGGGGTCCGTGCAGGACGTGACGATCAAGCGCCGGCTCATGGCGGACGAGCCCTTCAACGTCCGCCGCACGCGCACGAGCCCCTCACGCGTCGTGCTGCAGGACGTGCGCCGGGAGGTCCGCTACGAGCTGGAGAACTTCAAGAACGAGCCCGTCACCGTCCACGTTCACGAACCGGTGACCTTCGGCGAATGGAACATTGAACGCGTCTCCGGCGAAGGCGTCGAAACCGAGCGCAAGTCCGCCACCGAACTGCTCGTCAAGGTCGAGCTGCCCGCAGCCGAGGAAGGCGAGCAGCCCGAAAAGAGGATTGTGGACCTCCACCTCGTTCTGAAGAATCGCTTCCCGAACGAGTAATTCCGGCGCGGGACCGGCGGGGCCATGCGCTCCGCCGCACCACCCGCCCCGAAAGGACGCTCCCGATCATGTCGCGCATCGAACGCAGGGTCGAAAGACTCGGTCTGCAGCTCCCCGCCACACCCAAGCCGGTCGCGGCCTATGTCCCGGCCATCAAGACGGGCGACTATGTCCACACGAGTGGGCAGCTCCCCATCCTGAACGGCAAGATGGTGGCCACCGGCCTCCTGGGACGGGATGTGACGCTGGAGCAGGGTCAGGAGGCCGCCCGGGCCTGCGTGCTGAACGCACTGGCCGCCATCCGGAGCGTCATCGGCGACCTTGAGGAAATCACCCAGATCATCAGGATGACCGTCTATGTTGCCTCCACCCCCGATTTCACCGATCAGCCGGAGGTGGCCAACGGGGCGAGTCTCTTCCTTGAGAAAGTGTTCCGGGACAAGGGCTCCCACGCCCGGAGCGCCGTGGGGTGCTCCAGCCTTCCGCGCAACTCGCCCGTGGAAGTGGAGCTGACCGTGGAAATCCTGGAACGGGGCGAGCTGGACAAGTAGCCGCCCGCCGCAAGCCGCAAAAGAGTGGGCCTCCCGGGACGATTCTCATGCCCGGGAGGCCCGTTTGTCTTCGTTGGGCCGGTGGGCCCATCGGATCAGGTCAGTGGATCATCCAGTTGTCCACGCTGGCCAGCGTGCCGCCCCACTCGGGACCGCCAATGGCCATGCGGTGGAGTGTGGCCCCGCGCATGTTGTAGGTACCGGCGCGGACCCAGCCGACGTTCTGCTCGCCGTCGGTCGTTGTCCAGTCCACGGCCGGGGTGGCGGAGCCGTTCTTGTACACCTTGATGTCTATCTCGTCGCTGGTGGCCACGACGGCGACATGGAAGCTGTCGCCGTCCGCGATGCCGATGTTTTCCGCCAGCCCGTCAATGCTCTCGCTCCAGTTGTTGACGCGGCGGAGGCGCACCTGGCCGGGATGCTGGCCGGACTGTTCGGGGTAGAATGTCACGGCGTACCCGTTGCTGCCCTCGCGGAAGCGTATCTCGAAATTGCTCTCTCCGACGCCGGTGTTGACCATGCGGCCATCGTCGAAGGTGAAGTCCGCTTCCAGCCGGAAGTTGCCATAGACCAGCCCTTCGGAATAGACGGTGGCGCTGCCCGTTCCGCCCGTTCCCCGGAGCTGGAGCCCCTCGTCTGTGGGGGTCACGGTGGCGTTGGGGATGGTGTTCTGGGTCCAGGCCGGTGGCGGCGAGGAAGTGCTGAGCGTGCTGAAGTCGTCCTCCCACCAGAGCGCCCCCATGTCCACGACGGGACCGAGCGTCATGGAGCCCGCGGGGTAGTCCTGCTGGGCGGCGGCCTGGAATCCGTACCAGGGGTTCACGTCGGGATCGGTGGAGGCGATGTCCTCCTTCCACCGCAGGAGCGAGTAGTCGTCCCAGCCCCCGCGGGGATAGACGAACCAGATCGCGCTCACGATGTTGTTGTTCGGCTGTCCGGGCCACACCGTGCCGGTGGAGGTGTTCCATTCGTGCATGCGCTGGTAGGCCCGCTGGACGAACCGGGCGCCGATTTGTGCCTCGTGGGAGTTGGGCATGTGCTTGTTGAACTCGGTGATGAGCACGGGACGGTCGCTCAGGCCGAGCTGGTCAATGACCATGAGCTGTTCCTGGATGGACTTCATGTACCCATCCGCCCCGAAGTTGGTCCCACCCGGCTGGGCGTAGCCGTGCAGGGCGAAGCCGTCTATCAGGTCCGGGTCGGAGACACCTTCGATCTGGCGCCAGAGGAACTCCACGCCGTCCATGTAGCGGATCGGTTCGCCACGGTCGAGGCCGGGACCGACAGGCTGCATGAGGACCACCTGCTCGGGCACCGCGAGGTTGGGCGTGATGTCGTGGATGGCGTTGCGGACGGCTTCGTAGGTTTCGGCGTACTGCTCGGGCGAGGGGGTCCATATTACGTTGTATTCACTACCGCCCCAGCGGTTGTTCTCGATCGTCAGATTCACCTCATTGCCGACCTGCCAGAAGCGGACATAGTCCTTGAGCGTATCGGCCGCGGCGCGCGCGTCGTTGGCGAAGTCCGCGAGCGAGTAGGGGTCGTCCGGGTGGGGGACGTTGCGGGCCCAGTAGGGCTGGATGCGGAAGACAAGCGAGTGGTTCTTGTCGTTGCCGGTCACGCGGCCGGCGTGATTGACGAAGAACCAGGGCTGGTCCCAGGCGGGGGCGTCGTCCTCGTCCACATGGGTGATTTCCATGACCCACATGGGGTGGCCGTCGGCCATCTCTTCCGCATCGGTGGGGTTGACGGCGAGGGACTCGTCGCCCGGATTGCCGTACCAGTGGATTCCGTAGAGGGACGTGGCGTCGGGCAGCTGGGCCTGTGCGGCTCCGAAAGCGCCCGCCACCAGTATGACGATGGCTGTTCTCCTCACTCTGACACCTCCTTGGGTGGCTGTTTGATGAAACCGGTGTCTCTTTGTGGGATTTGGGCTTCGGAGTCCACAGAAATCGGTCCAATCGCACGCGTTTTCGCTCCTGAGGTCCGCTTTTCTGATAGCGGTTACAGGAGCGGGCGGGAACGCACCAAGGATGCAGGGACCACCGCAAAGGAACGGAGACGCGGATGAGGACGGTTGGAGGATATCCTGCCGGCCTGACCCGGCGCGGGACGTTGCCTCGGAGGCGCGGCGCAGGATGCTATCTCAGGATGTCGTTCAGGGCGGTGCGGGCATCGGTCCGCTCGTCGCGGTACTTCTTGATGATGAGCGCATAGGTGGCGTGGCTGCCGTCGCGCGCGGGGAGCGTCCCCGGGACGACGACGGCGCGCGGGGGGATTTCCCCACGCGGAATCTCCTCGCCGCGGGTGGCGTCGTAGATCTTCGTGGAGGCACCCACGTAGCATCCCATGGCCAGCACGGCACCCTCGCGGACGATCACACCCTCGGCCACTTCGCAGCGCGCGCCGATAAAGCACCCATCCTCCACGACCACGGGCGTGGCCTGCAGCGGTTCCAGCACGCCGCCGATCCCGACGCCCCCGGAGATATGGCACCGCGCCCCCACCTGCGCACAGCTACCCACCGTGGCCCAGGTGTCCACCATCGTGCCGGGGCCGACCCACGCGCCGATGTTCACGTAGCAGGGCATCAGCACCGCTCCCGGCGCCACGTGGGCCCCGTGCCTCACGGTGGCCGGCGGCACCACACGCACGCCCTTCCCGGTCCAGTCCCCCTGCACCTCCACCTTGTCGAAGAAGTGCAATGCCCCGGCTTCGAGCGGCCGCATGTTCGAGTAGCGGAAGTGCAGCAGGATGGCCTTTTTGACCCACTCGTGCACCTCCCACTGTCCGTTCCCGGCGGGCGTCGCGGCCCGGACGGTCCCGGCCGTCAGTTGGGCCAAGGTCTCCCGGACCGCGTGGATTTCCCCGCTGTCCATGTCCGAGGAGGTCCGCTCCTCCCATGCCTTTTCGACCAATGCGCGCAGCTCGCTCATGAGGCGTCGTCCTCCGCCAGGTAGTTTCGCTTCTCGGTTTCGTCCTCGGGCAGCGCCTCGGCCGGCGGGTTGGCGCACCGCTGGTAGAGCAGTGTCAGCCCGTGAACGTGTCCGGCCAGGCCGCCATTGAGCTGCTCGGGCAGGAGGCGCCACGTCCAGTTGCCTTCGGGCCGGCCCGGGAAGTTCATGCGGCAGTCGCTGCCCAGCCCGAGGAAGTCCTGCATCGGCACGATGGCCGTGTTGGCCACCGACATGAACGTCACGCGGATCAGATCCCAGTGCGGCGCCGCGCCGTCCGTGGCCATATAGACGCGCAGGTGGTGGCGCTCCTCCTCCTTGGAGGATTCGTTCCACCACCCCACGGTCGTGTCATTGTCGTGGGTTCCCGTATAGACGACGTAGTTGCTGCCGTGGTTGTGGAGCTGGAACCGGTTGCCGGGCGAGGGGATGAGCGGCTCCCTGGAGGCCACGTCCCATGCGAACTGCATGATCTTCATGCCGGGCAGGCCGAACTGGTCGCGCACCTCGAACACGTCCGGCGTGATTTCGCCAAGGTCCTCCGCGATGATGGGCAGGTCCTTGAACCTGCGCTTCACGGCCTTGAAGAACTCCGCCCCGGGCCCGCGGCGCCAGCGGCCCTTCACCGCCGTCTGCTCGCCGAAGGGCACGGACCAGTAGCCCATGAACCCGCGGAAATGATCCAGCCGCACAAGGTCCACCTGCGCGAAGATGGCCTCGAACCGGCGCATCCACCAGGCGTACTTCGTCTTCCTCAGGGCCTCCCAGTCATAGAGCGGATTACCCCAGAGCTGCCCCGTCTCGCTGAAGTAGTCGGGCGGGACGCCCGCCACGGCCACCGGCATGCCCTCCTCGTCGAGCTGGAAGAGCTCCTGGTTCGCCCAAGTGTCGGCGCTGTCGTAGGCCACGTAGATGGGCGCGTCCCCGATGATGAAGATGCCGCGCGCATGGGCAGCCTCCCGCACCGCCTCCCACTGGCGGAAGAAGAGGAACTGCACGAACTCGTGGAACGCGATGGCGTCCGCCTCCTCCCGGCGCAAGCGGCCCAGTACCTTGCGGTCGCGCCGGCGCAGCCCTTCCTCCCACTGGTCCCAGGGGGCGCCGTGGTACCGGTCCTTGCAGACGCGGAAGAGGGCGTACTCGGGCAGCCAGTGCTTCACGTCGCGGCGCCGGCGGAAGGCATCGAAGGCTTCGACAAGGGCCTTGGGCTTCTGCTCGCGGAACCGCGCGTGCACCCGCCGCAGAAGGTGGTATTTCCATTCGATAACCGGGCCGTAATCCACGCGGCCTTCGGGGAAGGGCGGGCACTGGACGTCCTCGGGGCCCGCCAGCCCCTCGCCGAGCAGCAGGTCGGGGCTGATCAGCATCGGGTTGCCGGCGAAGGCGGAGAAGCACTGGTAGGGGGAGTCGCCGTAGCCTGTCGGCCCGAGCGGCAACACCTGCCAGGCCGCCAGCCCGGCCTCCTGCATCCAGTCCAGGAAGTGCAGGCACTCCGGGCCAAGGTCGCCAATCCCGTATCGCCCGGGCAGTGAGGTCGGATGGAGCAGGACTCCGGCAAGACGGCGGTCGAGGGACATGGGTCTGAAATGACTCCTTGCGAGGGGGTAGTGTGAGACCGGCGGGCATGTAAGCCGGGCCAGCCCGGCAGTGGCAAGTGCCCAGTGGCCGGTCAGCTTCGCTGGCCTCGCCGCCCAGCGGGAAAACTGGGGGGCGGTGCTGTAAGGCCGGAGTGCGACCCCAGCCGGGGCCGGGGGCACGTGCGCCCAGGGTTACCGGTGGTGTCGCTCCGCTCAACCACCGGCTACCAGCTTGGACCCCCTGACGGGGTCCGTGGGATGAAACACAGCCGACCCATCTCGGCAATCCCGTCACCGCCCTGACTGGCTCCATCATGCTGGCGCTGCCCTCCATTCTGGCATTCGGCCGGCCGGAAGTGACGGGTGTCGTGCTCCTGTTCGGATTCATCCTGCTGACTGCTTTCGTGCAGGCAGGGCGGCGCCCGCTGGTTCCGCTGTTTGCCATTTGGGGGATCGCGCTGCTGAACCCCGCCCTCGTTCGGGAGCTGGCCCTTG
>SLOM01000001.1 GCA_007132505.1 Candidatus Sumerlaeota bacterium | reverse complement strand
GAGTACTACTTCCGCGGCGAGAACGATTATCTGGTGCTCCCGTGGACCCACGGGACCCGGCCCGAGGACATGGAGCGCCACTTCGACGACTACGGGTTCACCGATTGGACGCACGCCATCAGCGGCGCCCCCATGATCAAGATGCAGCACCCCGACTACGAACTCTATTCAACCGGCATCCACGCCTACCGCAACGTCTCCTGCGCCGACTGCCACATGCCCTACCGCACCGAGGGAGGCGTCAAGTTCACCGACCACCACATGCAAACGCCGCTCGAGAACATCGCCAATTCCTGTCAGATCTGCCACCGGTGGAGCGAACGCGAAATCCGCGATCGCGTGTATGCCATACAGTCCAACGTGAAGGAAGGGCGCGGGCGGGCGGAGAAGGCCCTGGCGCTGGCGCACTTCGACACGGCAGCCTGCATCGAGATTGGCGCAAGTGACGAGGAGCTTGAGCCAATCCGCCAACTCATCCGCCAGGCTCAACTGCGTTGGGACTACGTGGCGGCGGCAAAGGGCATGGGCTTTCACTCACCCGGCGAAGCCCAGCGTCTCCTGACCGCGGCGGTCGAAATGGCCCAGCAGGCGCGCGTTGAAGCCGCACGCGTGCTCGCACGCCATGGCTATACGGACGACGTTGTCTATCCCGACTTCAGCACCAAGGAAAAGGCACAGGAGCTTGACCAAAGGTTCCGCGCCGGCGACCCGCCCAGCCTGCTGAGCCGGACCACCGCCTCCACGAAGCCACCCGGGGAGGAAGTCGCATCCCAATGATCGCGGAGTCCCCCACACCTCGCGCCATTGAAGCAGAACACCTGCACGAGTATCCTTCCGGTGGCTTCTGGTCGTCCCGCTGGGAATACCCGCAGGCCGTGACCATTGCCATCGGCCTGATCGGCGCCGGGATGATCCTGCAGGCGATGAATCCTTCGGTGCATGTACAGCTCCCCCACGCGCCCTACAGTTGGCTGCTGGTTTTCGGACCGCTGGGCGCGCTGGCTGTCATGCGCCGCGTCTGGCCGGAGAACCTTGTCCTGAACGGCCTCGGCAGCATCCCGATGGCGATCGTGTCTGTGCTGTCGGTGGCTGTGCTCTCCATCCCTGCCGCGATCTGGCCGCAGGGCGAGCAGGCACCCGGCTGGGCGCACTCGCTGGGATTGCATCACGTCTTCGCCAGCTTTGGATTCGCGGCCGCCATCGCGCTGATGCTGATCAATCTGGCACTTGCCGTGGGCAAGCGCTGCTGGCCCATTCCGCGGAACACGCGTTTTCTGCTGCTGCACGGCGGGCTCCTGCTCGCGGTCGGCTCCTCCGTCGCGGGATCGTCATCATTGATCCGCGCCCGCATGGTGCTCTCGGAAGGTGGCGACCCGAGTTCCACCGTTCTCATAGACGGTACCAATTACCACTTGCCGTTTGCCGTACGCCTGACCGACTTCCGGAAGGAGAGCTTCCCGCCGACACTCTCTCTCGCAACGCGCAATCCGTCCGCGGAGTACTGGGACGTCTCCCCAGGCTCGGTGCTGATGGCCGAGGGCAAGAGCGAGCGCCTCGGCGGCTATCGTATAGATGTGGAGGAGTACCATCGCCGCGCTCTCGTCGTGGCAGGAATCCCCCGGGAAACGGATCTGCTTGGCGCCGGGCCCGCCGCAAGGGTGTCCGTGACGGACGCAACCGGCACGCCGCTCGGGGAGGGGTGGGTCCACGCCGAGTCGCGCTACGGAGAGGAGCTCTTCCTGCAGGTCTCACCTGATCACGTGATCCTCATGAACCCCCCAAGGGCCCGATCCTACGAATCCCACGTCGAGGTGCTCGATCACCAGAAGCGCTTCTTCGAGGCGGTTGTTGGTGTGAACCAACCGCTCTGGGTCTCCGGCTGGTATCTCTATCAGCTCAGCTACGACGCGGAAGCCGGTGAGGCTTCCAGCATCAGCATTCTTGAGGCAGTGCGCGACCCGGCCTATCCCGCCGTGGCCACCGGATTCTGGATGGTCATCCTCGGGTCGTGCTGGTTCCTCTGGGGAGCGGCAGCGAATCTGAGTGGACGGGAGGGGAGAAAATGACCGCGCTCGTTCTCTCCGTGATAGGCGCTGCCGCGGGAAGCTGGACTCTTGCCGGAGCCGCCACCGCCGGGGCGTTCGTGCTGCCTGCAAGGCGCGAACTCCTGGACCGGCTCTCGACCATCCTCCTCATTGCGGGCGCGGCACTCCTCGGCATCCTTCTAGCCGCTCTGTGGGTACATCTGGACCGTGCGCCGATGCGTACACTCGGGGAAACACGGCTGTGGTACGCCTTCCTGCTTCCGGTCATCGGGCTGTTCGTGGAATGGCGCCTCAAGACAAGGGCGCTGCGGCTGCCGATGATCTTCTTCGGTGTGCTCTTTCTCTCCATCAACCTGCTGCGGCCGGACTATCTTGACAAGACACTGATGCCGGCGCTGCAAAGCCCATGGTTCGTGCCGCATGTTGTTGTCTATATGGTGTCCTATGCCGCCCTGGGTCTGAGCTGCGGCGTCGCAGTATGGGTCTTGGCGGGGTGCTGGTGGAAGGGAACCCGGCCTACCGATGCCGACGCCTTCCTGCCGATCCTCCTCATGCGCCTCGGGCTCCCTTTCCTGACCTTTGGACTTCTTTTTGGAGCCCTGTGGGCGAAGGAGGCCTGGGGACACTATTGGACTTGGGACCCGAAGGAAACATGGGCGTTCCTGACTTGGGCTGTCTATCTTTCCGCCCTGCACCTGATCCACGACAAGGAATTCACGCCGGCGCGCATCCTGTGGATACTGGCGCTCGGGTTCCTGGTGGTTCTGGGCTGCTGGTTCCTCGTGAACTACCTTCCCGCCGCGCAGGTCAGCGTTCACACCTACGCCACGTAACGGGGTGGCCTGAGCCTTGCCCGGAGTGGTCTGACGGGAAATGGAGGCAAGCCGGCGGCATTGGGTGCACCCATGGGCCGGGCGCTCCGGCCGCCGGCTTTATGTCTATACAGTCACCCAGATGGGGCTGCTCCACGCCATGTCGGGTCCGTCGAAGATGACGCGCAGGTAATACCAGTGCGTCCCGGGCTCGATGTCGTTGTCCCGCACGGTGAAGCGCGAGATGTAACCCTCACCTCCGTACTCGTACCAGAGCTCGTTGTCCTTGATGACCTGAAGCCACCTGAGCCTCTCCCGTGCAATGACCTGGGCGGTGATGAGGACGCTGCCATCCGCCTGGATTTCCTCGCCCATCATGTGATCATTCACGCGGAAATCGAGCCGCGGCTTGTTGCCGCTCGTGGCGTAAGTGCGCCGCCGCTTCATCGCATCGAAGAGCGCCTCCTTCGTCAGTTCGGGTGCCAGGACCACGGCCAGCCCCGTCCTGTACGCGTCGCGCCGGAAAGCCATCTTGTGGTGCCAGATCAGGCCGTGGTTGTCGGACCCGCCGATCAGCCCGAACTTGAGTCCCTTCGCCAGCCCGTCCTGAACGAAGTGCCCCCTCATGCCCCCGCGATGCGGAATCGGACGGTTGCCCTGATACTCCATGACACCGTGATTCGAGACGATCTCCACGAGCGGCTGAACCTGCGGGTCGTGATTCTCCCAGTCCGTGCCCGTCCAGCCCACGTGGTGGGGGATCATGATGCCACCCAATTCCCGGAGCCGTTCGGCCAGCTTCGCCCCCGTGTCCTGTGCCGGGTCCCTGTGATCAAGCAGTGGAATCGGGTCCGTGTGGTAGAGGCACTTGTGCCCCACGCCGTTGGGCGGCCGGCCGGTGGTGTACTCCTGTCCGAAGAGCGTGACGAACTCACCCGGCTTGTCGTAGTGCCGATGGTACTCGTTCATCAGGTCGAATTCGGTTGGGAAGATGTGCTTGTGCACGAAGGTGTCGTGATCGGTTAGTGAGGCGAAGTCGTCCTCGTAGTACTCCCTGCGTATACGGAAATACTCATCTACGTCGCCCGTGCCGTCGGACATCCAGGTATGGCCGTGCAGGTCGCCGTAGTAATGATGCAGCGGTTCGTCTATACCCTCCAGGTCCTCCAGCGGGTCCCAGCGAGCCTGCCGGCGCTGTATATTCACGAGCGGCACGGCTGCCGCAGCCTTCTGCTCCATGGACACTTCGCGGAGCGGCAGGTCCCCATTGGAATCAGGCAGGCCCTCGATCTTGTTCAGCACGATCACCTGCAGGTCGCGCCGGATCACCCAAAGATTGCCCTCCGCGTCGAACTCCGCACCGAGGAACTGACCGCGGCCGCCCCATCCGTCCTGCGGCAGGCGGTACAGTTGCGACCAACCCGCGCTGCCCAGCATTTGCAGGCAGAAGTTGTGCGACGGACGGCCCGTCACGAGCACCTTCCCATCCGGAGCCACGGCAAGCCGCGGAAACTCGAATCCCTGATCCGTACCCGTCTTCTCAAGGTCCTTCCCTGGCGGTTCCTCCTCCGGCTCGTACCACCGGTCCCCGGCAGGGTCATAGCACCGCAGGTAATACCAGCGCGGGATATCCCACTTGTCCTCGTCCCTGCGGTTGGAATGCCACGCCACCCAGACGCGCCCCTGCCCGTCCACGGCCGCGGCCGGCGCGTTGTTGAAGGCGCGGTGGTGCGTGACGCGATGGACGGCGTTCTCACCGCGCGCCAGGGCATCCGCGCTGGCCAGGAACACTGTTGAACCGCCCTGTCCGTCCACCTCATCCCACACAAGCCAGGTGGCGCCATCCGCCCCGGCCGCAAGGTGTGGACGCGTACGGTCGGCCCCACCAGCGGGCGGAACCGCAACGCTCTCCATCTGCCCGGGACCTGCCGCGGGAATGCGCTGGAGCCGGACGTGGAAGCTGTCCTCTCCAGCCGGCCTCTCCTCGTAAGCTAGCCAGAGCGAGTCGCCGGCGGAGGCAAGTGCGGGGCGCCAGGCAATGCCCCCGTTACCGTTGGTGGCCGGGATGCGGTGCAGCCGCTCCACACTGCCGTCCCTCACGAAAGCCAGTACCACCTGCCAGTCGTTCCATCCTCTGCGTTCAGCCCACGCAATAGCCAAGGCCCCGCCGTGTGCCACCAGGGCCGGTTGAGTTATGGAACCACTGTGCAGTGCGTTCGCCGGGCCCCACTGTCCGTCCTCGAAAGAGCGCAGGACCAGTGTCTCGCGTCCGTTGCGCAGGAGCACGGCGCTGGCCCAAATGCGGCCTTCCGCATCCAGCGCCAGCCGGGGCACTGCATTGTAGATGTCATCGCCGATGGTTCCCCTCTCGGCCAGAGCCGGGATGGTCTCCGGTCCAAGCATCGGCATGTCAAGACGCCCCTCGTGGGGTATCTGCTCGATGCCGATCTGAGCGAAGGACAACGTCCCGCCGTAGTGCCACATCATACCGGCGCCGGCCAGAACCGTCGTGGCGGCGAGGAAATCCCTGCGTGTGATGCCCGTCTCCTGGGGTTTCATGAAGGCCTCTCCTTCGTCCTCGGATGATGCCAACAAGCCTTTGGACCGCCGAGGCGAAGTGTCAAGCCCCCATCCAACTCAGGCCGAAAGAGAACAAGTCGTTGCTATTGTTGTGATACGAAAGAAAGAAGTCCCGCTCAGTAGAGCCGGCGAAAGTACAGCCCTTCCGACTCAGTGAGGAGCCACCATGAAGCGTGGTGGGAGTCCGTCCGCCCGGGGGGGAGCTCCACCGTCTGCCAGCCCGGTGAGAGGGGAAGGCTGACGGCCTGTTCACGCTCAGTTCCACCGGACCTGACGACGAGCACTCCCGGAGTGGCTCCTTCGTTGAACACCTCCATGCGGAAGGTCCTGCTGCCGCTTGGAGATCCCACTGCAAGGAAGGCCTCCCGAAAGATGCGCCGCACCGGCTGGGCCTCAAGTTTCACCAACGGACCGAAGCCGATGCACTCAGGGCGCGGCAGTCCCAAGGCATTAAAGCCAGAGGGCAGCTCGTCGAGCGCCGAGGCGGCAGTTCCTTGCAGGTCTTTCTCGAATCTCTCGAACTCGGCAAACTGCCGGGCCAGAGGCGGGTCTGGTTCCGACGGCAGCCGGTGGGATGGCGGGGGAGAGGCGTGTTTGACTGCCGTCCATCCCAGCGCGCATCCTGTGGCGTGCAGGAGCCTGACACGAAGGCCCGAGAGCGCCTTTCCGTCCAATCGCTCCAATGGATCGGACAGGCGCAGCCTGCCCAACAGGCGCCGGAGCCGCTTGCCACCGCCGGCCAACGCGGGGATGGCCGTCACCGATCCAAACCCGGCGCGGCGCATCGCGCCCTCGTATTCGCCCCAGGTGCGCATCTGCTCGTCTATACCTTCCTGAAAGTCCAGGATACCGTCCAGGTATTCGCTCTCGCGGTCCCATCGCGGACGAATGCACTCCCCCGCAACAAGCAGAAGCCCACCCCGCTTGAGGACGCGGGACATCTCCTTCATCCCCTCGCCGATGTCCTTGAGGTGATGGAGAGATGAGCGCGTAAACACAATGTCGAACGTCTCGTCACCGAAAGGCAGGCGCTCAGTGGACGCATGGACCCTGCGGAAGACAATCTCCTCGGGGGCCAGGGGACGGTATCCGTCCACCACGCTGTATTGCGACCAGTCGAACCCATGCTCATCGAAAAAAGAATAGATTCTCGGGTTGTGAAGCTCCCAGGGTGAAAAATCTGCTGCGACAACCCGTGCGCCGCGCCGGCTCAGCTCAAGACTTGTTTCCATCATTCCCGCCCCGGTATCGAGCAGCAGCGGTGCGCTGGACAAGTCCACCCGGTCAACCACGTCATTGAAGTAGCGCCGCAGCAGGGGAATCAGCTCCTTGAGTTGTGTGTCCTTGATCTGGAGCCGGTCCTGCTGATAGACACCTTTTCGGATATTATCGAAGAAACGGCGGTAGCGGAGAAGCTCCCCCAGCAGCCGGGGTGTCTCCTCCTGCATCGTGACGAGGTACGGCACGCCATCCACGAGCGGATAAGTGTGAGAACCGTCCTCCGTGACCAGATGACCCCCATCCCCCTCGTGCAGGCGCTGGCCAGTGCGTGGGCAGGCAAGGAGGGTCAGGAACTCCTCCCACGGGACAGTGTGCTCGTTACCCGGGGCGACCTGGTCCACCGCGTCGGCTGAGGTTGCCTCGCCTGTGCCGCCTCGCTCATGCATCATTGTAACCCCTCGAAGCCGGTTCGTGACAGGGCCAGATAGCCTTCCGTCTGCTCCAGTGCCCGTCCCATTATCCGGACATGCCGGCGGGCGTAGAGCACATTCTCCTCCTCGAGGTAGTCCCGCAGGCCTTCCGCCAGCAGCTCCAGCCGTAGCGCACTGTTCACGTAACTCTGGCGCGACAGACGGTGCACCTCGTAATCGCGGCGGGACAGCTCCACGCCGATGAGGTAGAGCTCACCGGCAACTTCCACGAGCGAATCGTCGAACGTACGGCGTTGCGCCGCGAGCGTCCGGTCCAGCAGCCGCAACCGGTCTCTGTATTCCCCGGTCAATCGTTCTGCCCGCCAAGCCCTGACGCGCCGGGAAAATTCCTCAAGTTCCTCTCCAACCTCCGGCCGGACCCAGTCCTCCGGTATGAGCCGTGGCATATAGACGTCCTCGCGCGCCTGCTCGTCCACAAGGAGCAGGAGCTGCTCCAAGCCGGCGAACTCCTGATGGATCAGCCGGTCGGTGTTCTCGAGCTGCCGCTCGTCCCCGGCTGCGTAATCCTCCACAAGATTCGCTGTCAGCCGGCCAAGGTGGGTCTGGTAGTGTTCCATCGTTGAGGCGTGATTCGGTGCTTCCTCCTCCATGACATCCACCATTGTGCCCAGGAGTGCCAGCACCTCACCCCGCTGCTCCTCCACGTCCTGCTCTGGCAGACCGGCCAGGATCGCCATACGGATTTCCTCGATCGCAGAGGCCAGACTCTCTCCGAGGTCGGCAATCGAGGGAATCTCCACAAGCTCGATCTCAGGGTCCTCAAGGACGAGGGTCTCTTCACCCTCATCGTCGAACACGAGGGGCACGGTGGGTTCCGGTTCACCGGCCTCCACAGCCTCCGCTTCCTCGTAAAGATCAGCGGAGATGATGAAATCGGGATAGAGCGTGTCGCGATATTCCTGCAGAGCACGGATGCGGTCCCGGACGGACTGCTCAGCGGCCTCCGGTGGTTGAGGCTCTCCGGCTGAATCATCGGGCGTTTCGGCTGCTGCGATGACTGTCCCCGCCAGCAGGAAGGCGGGCAGGGGCACCGTGCGGGAGAGCCAACCGGGGGCACTCACGGTGGACTGCCCTCCAGGATGACGGTTGCCGCCGCCGAAACGTCCGTGTGTGTCAGCGACACATGGATGCTCACGGCGTTGCGCTCCTCGAAAAGCTCCGCCGCCTTGCCGTGCAGCCGCAGGAAGGGCGCGCCGGCGCTGTTGTTGTATATCTCGAAATCCCGGAATCGTATGCCCCCGGAAATCCCCGTGCCGAAGCACTTGGAGGCGGCCTCCTTCGCGGCAAACCGCGCCGCCAGGTGGCGCTCCGGGTAACGGCACCGGGAGCAGTACTCCATCTCGCCATCCGTAAACAGGCGCTTCCTGAACCTGTCGCCGTGCCGCTCGAGTGCCTCCGAGAAACGCTCCACTTCCACCAGATCAATTCCGATTCCGATAATCAACGCCCGGCCGCCATCCGCTGGTTAGTTTGTTCCGTGCCGTTGCACGAAAGCCTGCCGTTCCGCCAGATCCGCTTCGAAGGTACCCGCTTGATCGAAATACCCGGCGGCACTGTAGTGGCGGGAGGCTTCTTCGAAGCGCCCCAGCGTGGCAAGCAGATCGGCGTACTCAATCCGCGCGCCGACGCGGGCCGGCTCAAACTCAAGCAACACCTCATAAACCCTTGCCGCCAGATCCATCTCGTACGTTTCCGCGAGGGCCCGCCCAAGCACCTCCAGCGCCCCGGACCGCGACGGGTCCAACTGGGCGAGCCGTACCGCGCCGAGCACCCGAAGCTCCTCGGCGCCATAGTCCTCGCCCACGCGCGAGGCGAAAAGGCACGCCGCCGGCGTCAGGTCTTCCGCTTCCCACATAAGGTTGCGCAACCGGCCGAGCCGCACCGCCTCCGGAGGCAGGCCAGCACGCTCGAACTCCAGAAGCTCTATGACGTCCACGGCGTCCTCGGAAAGGCTCTCCGCCAGATAGAACGGCAGGCCGCCCTCCCGCGATGCGATGCGGGCGTGCGCCTGCCGGAATGTCGTCTCACCCGCCAGGACCATGCGTGCCGTCACGAGTGGGCAGGCAATGGCATACGTCAGGCCGTCGGTGCCGAAATCATTTTCCACGCCGGCGGAAAGATCGCCACGCCAGCGCTCCAGCACCCACTGCGCCCCCTGCTCCCTCTCCAGCACGGCCCCGAAGTAGGACCCGAGCCCAGCAAGCCAGGCCGGGTCATCCTCCGGCAGGTGGGGCGTGGCAAAGTCGAGAAACGCATCCAGCTCCGCCAGCGACGTTGCCGTGCCATCCAACTCGATACCCACCGTCCTCTCCAATCCCGAGGCAAGGGCCCGCGCAAGCCGCTGGAGAGAGGACCGGGAGACCGTGCCGGCAAAATGCGGCTCGCCCGCCTGTTCGGCGGTCCGGACTTCGGGGAGCAAACCGTAGGCTTCATGCAGCCGGGCCCCGAGAGTGGCGGTGTGACCCGCGAACCTTCTGTCGGCCTCCTGGAGCCGGGCGAAGTCCTCCCTCCGTTCCCGGACCTCCTCAAGACGGAAGCGCCGGACAGCGTATCTGCCCGTCTCCTCTTCTGTTACCAGCGCTCCCCACTCGCCACCCGGGGCGATGGCCACGTGCAGCGTCGGCGCGGTCGAGAGCAACAGTGCGTCCTTTTCACCCCGTATTGTTCCGAGGTAGGCCCTTGCACTGGCGGCTCCTGCGCGGTGGCTTCGCAGCCACGCCAGATCGCCTCTCGCGGAAGCCGTCGGCGTCAGGTCCGCCGCATCGGTCGTCTGGGTAATCAGGCGCATGGGCTCACCATTCTCAACGTGGACGAGCGGCGCCGGCACAGGATCAATCTGTCGCGACTGGCGAAGGTGGGCCCACTCGATTCCGGCCGGGGGAAGCGTCCCCTTTGCGGCAAAATGGCGGAGCGCCGTGAAGCCGGTTTCCTCCAGCTCTCCCGTCTCCAGGTCCAGCCTCGCACCCTCGAGGAAAATGCGGTCCACCTCCTCCGGCTCCAGTACCAGATGGTCGCGGAAGAAGAGCAGTTTCTCACCGCTCAGGTCCCAGGCCATTGTTCCCGTGGGCACCTCACCCAGGTCCTTCAGTCCCGTACCATCCAGCAGGAAGGCCTGGCCACCGGCCGCGATGGCAAGGCGCTCACCCTTGGCGTCCCAGAGCAAATGGGACGGCTCCGCCTCGACAATCTCCTCGGGTTCTCCGTCCTGCTCGATGCGAAGGACACGGTCCGTGCCCAGGAACAGAGCCCCGTCGTCCCCAACAGCCAGAGCCTTTGGCACCGAGTCGGCCGAATACAGGACTTCCCCCGCGGGCGGTACATCCGGGACGGCCGGCTGCCAGCTCGAACGCGGCCGGGCGCCGATCGTGCGCCCCTCGAGCACATGCAGCGGCGTGCGGCGCACCGTCGTCATCGAGCCGTCCGGGAGCTCGATTGCCTCCTCCACTGCCTCAGAAAGCCGGCGCGCCTCCTTCAGCACCTCCTCGACCGCCTCGGCAAGCGAAAGACCCCTTTCCGTGAAAGCCTCCGCGGTGGGGGAGCGGTATGGCTCCGGCTCCTCCTGAGGGCCCCGGCAGGCAGTTACCAGGAACACCAGACCGAGCAACACCACCAATCCGGCTCCTGGCAGGCAGACACCGCCAGCCTGCCGGCGGCAGGTGACAGGCGTGCCCATAGGACCCGCGATTCGGGTGGCTAGGGGCACCCTGCGGACTTCACGGCTGCAGAGGGTCATTCTCCCCTGCGGCCCTTTCGTTGCCGGGGTGGATTCAGGCGCGGAAATCGTCCTCGGACTCATCGTCGTCGTCCCAAGGAAGTCCGCCGTGTGACTCGTCGTCCGAATCGAAGTCCATTTCGTCCATTTCGACTTCATCCGAGGCGGAGGGGGGAACGCCCGAGT
The DNA here is from genome assembly GCA_007132505.1 of Candidatus Sumerlaeota bacterium. Lineage (GTDB taxonomy): Bacteria > Sumerlaeota > Sumerlaeia > SLMS01 > SLMS01 > SLMS01. The sequence goes on along the minus strand of SLOM01000001.1, from coordinate 9,228 downwards.
CCAGAAAGTCGAGGCCTTCTTCACCGAGAACTGCTCCTATCGCGTCGTGGAGGAGGGTGGTTGGTGGCACGCTCCGCAGCTTGGAGAGCTTCAGCGCGTACCTGAGGATGTTGACTCCGTCACGGCTCGAAAAGGGCAGGTTCACCCTGTGAGCCTTCTGCAGAAACTCGGCCACGTACTGGAGCACCTCGCTCTCGGCCATGGGGACGTTCAGGCGGAGAATGCGCTCCTCCTCCTCGCGGGACGGGAAGCTGATCTCGATCTGGGGCTGCAGGCGCGACTGAATGTATTCGGGCAACTCGTAGGTCGAAGCGTCGTCGTTCATCGTGACGCAGAGCCGGAAATCAGGGTGTGCCCTGAGCTTGATGCCGGCCACCACGGACTCCACATAGCGGCGCTGGTCGAGCAGCGGTGCCAGCGACGCCCAGCTCTTCTCCGGCATCCGGTTGCCCTCGTCGAGGATGCAGACCCCTCCGGTCAGAATCGCCGAAACCAGCGGTGAGGCATGGTAGGCAATCCGGCCGTTTTCGCCCAGGACGGGCGTCACCACAAGGTCCTCCGGCCGTGTATCCATCGTGCACTGGAGGATATAGACGTCCATCCCGAGGGAGCGGGCGACAGCATAGGCAAGTGTCGTCTTCCCCGTCCCCGGCTTGCCGAGCAGGCGTGGCGCAAGTGGCACGTCCCGTTCCTCCAGCACCAGCCAGGCGGCCTGGAGCTGTTCGCGCACGCTCTCGTTGCCGATCCATTCCATCGGCACCGTGTCGGGCTGCGACAGCCGGAGTGTCACCCCGTCAACTTCCGCCGAACGCATCATAAGGTTGGTTGTGATAACCGTGCCTCGCTTGCTGGAATCATCCCTTCCCTACCGCCTTGGCCATGGTTGGGCCCCTTCTCCGGCTGGTCAAGGGCCGGATTGGCCGGCTTGTCCCCCGGCGCACCTGCCTGCCCCCTGTTGCTATCCCGCTTGCCTCCCGGAGCCGGTGGTCTTGTGGTTTCCCGGACCCGCCTCGGTTGCAGTGGGGCCGGGCACACGCCGCGGAATGGCAGGGTTGCAGGATGAGATGGAACTGGTTGGCGGCATTGACCGCTGCTCTTCTTCTGGCGGTTGCCGGTCCCGCGGCAGCCGGAGGATACTACGCCTACCCGGCTGTTCACGGCAGCACGGTCGTGTTTCAGGCAGAAGGCAGCCTCTGGCGCGTTGACGCAGCGGGTGGCCGGGCCGAGCGCCTCACCGGCGGAGAGGGCCTGGAGCTGCACCCCCGCTTCTCGCCGGACGGGCAGTGGATCGCCTTCGCCGGACAGTACGAAGGCAGCACGGACGTGTACGTCATGCCGGCGGACGGAGGTGTGCCGCGCCGCCTCACCCACCACGCCTACGCGGAGCTGCCCTCTGCCTGGGCGCCGGACGGATCGGCCATCTACTTCCACTCCGCCCGCGCCCACCCGTTCTTTGCACGGCGGACCTTCCGTGTGCCGTTCGAGGGCGGCCCGCCCGAGGCCCTTCCCATCGGACCGGCCAGCCACTTGGCAATGGCGGAGGACGGCCGGACCATCGCCTTCAATCGCAACTACGTCCAGCCGCGCACTTGGGACCGCTACGGTGGCGGGCTGGCCGATGACATATGGATGGGAGACCTCGAATCGGGTCAGTACCGCCGCGTCACCACCTACTTCGGCAACGACCTCACCCCCCTGTTTGCCGCAGGCCGCCTCTTCTTCAAGAGCGAGCGTGACGGCCGCATGAACCTGTGGTCCGTCTCCATGGATGGGGAAGACCTCCGCCAGCACACCGCCTTCGAGGATTTCGCGATACGCCGCGCCAGCACCGATGGCCAGCGCATCATCTTCCAGAAAGGCGCCGACATCTGGCTCTATGACCCTGATGAGGAACAGGCCCGCAAGGTGGACATCGAGTTCCACTCCGACCGGGCCGAGCGCCGGCGCCGGCTTGCCACGCCCCGTGACTTCCTCGAATCCTACGCCGTAACCAACGACGGCCGGCGCACCGTGCTCTCCGTTCGTGGTGACCTCTTCAACGTCCCTGTCGAGCATGGGCGCCTCATTCCCCTGACCGGAACGCCCGGGGTGCGGGAAACCGAGGTGGCCTTTGCCGGCGAGGAGAGTGAGTACGTCCTCTACCTCTCCGATGAGTCCGGCGAGTACGAACTCTTCCGGACGGACGCCCGCACCGGCACGGAAACGGTCCGGCTCGCCCCGGCCGGCGACGGGCAGGAAGTGAAGGGCTTTCAGCCTTTCTTCCCCCTTGAGGTGGATCCCACCGGCAGGCGCGTGGCATGGGCCGACCACACCGGCCGGCTCCACTATACGGACATCGAGAAGCCGGACCTCCGCCTCGCTGTCCACTCCCGCATCGCGGAACTCCGGGGCTACGACTGGTCGCCCTGCGGTCATTTCCTCGCCTATTCGCTCCATCAGGAGAACCTGTACAGACGGATATACGTTCTCGACACCGGGACGGGCCAGTCCTTCCCTGTCACCGACGCCTTCCACGACAGCTTCAGCCCCGCGTGGGATCCGGAGGGGGAGTACCTCTTCTACCTATCCGCCCGTACGTTCAACCGGCAGGGCGGCGCCTTCGAGTACGAAAACGTCATGATCGAGCCCACGAAGGCCTACGCAATCCTCCTGCGCGAGGACGTGGAGAATCCCTTCTTCCGCCCCGATCCCTATGAAGAAGACGACGAGGACGACGAACCGGAGAATAATGGCAACGGCGAGGACGAAGAACCCGCCGAAACCAAGCAGGAAATCGAACAGCAGTACGAACCCGGCACCGAACCACCAGCCGATGAAAGGGAAGACGAAGAAGAGGACAAGCCCGAACCCATCCGGATAGACCGCGAGGGCATCCTCAGCCGGCACGTCGCGTTCCCGATGCCCTCCGGCAACCTGGGACACCTCCGTGCCGCCAAGGACAAGGTGTTCTATCTACGTTATGGCAACAGGGCGGACCTGATGAGTTTCTCCTACAAGGATGACGATCCCGAACCGCGGGAATTCGCCGGCGGCGTGGATGGATATACACTCTCCGCGGACAGGAGCCAGCTGGCCTATCGCCGGGGCTCCACCATCCGGATCACCGCCGCGAGCGCCTCCAGTGCCAACTCGAACGACAAGGGCTCCGACATCAGCCGCATCCGCCTCTTCGTCGAACCGGAGGAGGAATGGCGCCAGATTTTCCGCGAGGCATTCCGCTTCTACCGCGACTACTTCTACGTGGAGAACATGGGCGAGGTGGACTGGGAAGAAGTCGCGGACCGCTACCAGACACTGCTCCCCCGGATAGGAACACGCAGGGAGCTGACCGACCTGCTCGGCGGCATGATCTCCGAACTCGGCCACGGCCACACGTATATTTTCGGCCATGGTGATGCGCCCTCCGTGCGGCATGAGGGGGCCGGAATGCCCGCAATGGACCTCGAACCGGATGACGAGAGCGGCCTGCACCGGGTGACCCGGATATACCGCGGAGAACCCTGGAACCCCGAGCTTCAGAGCCCCTGGAACACTCGGCGCAACCGCGAGGTGAAGGAGGGCTGGTACCTCATCGCCGTGAACGGACGCCGCGTGGGCGCAGAGGAGGACGTTGACCGCCACTTCTGGGGCTATGCGAACGAGGAGGTGCAGCTCACCCTCGCGCCCGGCCCGGATCCCGGCGAAGGCCGCGATTACCGCGTCCGGCTCCTCGGGGAGGACTGGGCACTCCGGCGCCATGCCTGGGAGGAGGACAACCGCCGCTACGTGGCCGAACAGTCGGAGGGCCGCATCGGCTACGTCCATCTCCCCAACATGGGCACGGAGGGACTCGTGGCCTTCTACCGCCAATACTACCCGCAGCTGGACAGGGAGGCGCTCATCATTGACGTGCGCTACAACGGCGGGGGGAACGTGAGCCAGCTCATGATCCGCCGCCTTCGCGAGGAACTCTACGCCCTGCGCACGCAGCGCAACTTCGAGCACGTCCGCACCTACCCCTCCCGTGTCTTCACCGGCCCCATGGCCTGCGTCATAAATCAGAACACCGCCTCGGACGGCGACATCTTCTCCCACGCCTTCCGTCTGTTCGAGCTTGGCCCCCTTATCGGCACACGCACCTGGGGCGGCACGGTCGGTATCCGCAGCCACACCCAGTTCGTGGATGGTGGTGGCATTCGCGTCCCCGAATTCCCCTACATTGACCTCGAACTCGGGTACGACATCGAAAACTACGGCGTGGAGCCGGACGAGGGCTTCGAGGTGGACATCCGGCCGGAGGACCACGCCGCCGGGCGCGATCCGCAGCTCGACAGGGCCATCGAATACCTCCTCGGTCAGCTGGAAACAGGCGAGTGGGGACTGCCCGACCTGCCCGAAGACCCGGTGGACCGCTCGGTGGAGAGCTTCCGGGAGAGGAGCGCGCAATGGCTCATGATCCCATGACCCCCTTCAGCCTTGGCACCCGGGGCGGTGGGGAGGAATCTCTGTCCCGCAGATCGGGCGGGTAGGCCCGGGGGGAACTCTTTGGAACGGACCACCACAAAGACGGCCACGAAGCCTTGGGGAGGCAAGCTCCAGGCGATCCGGACGCGGCACGAGCGGCCACCGCCCCGCGACGCGGCAGGCTGGCTCGGCTTGTTCCTGCGCAGATTCGCCGAAATGTCTCTCATGGCCACCATCATCGCGGTGCCGGCCATCTACCAGCTCAGCCTGCCACCGGACATGTTCGCATGGGTGCGGGAGGCTACCGGTAACGAAGCCTTCTTCATGAGCCAGCTCCAGCCCTACCTCGCCGGCATGGTGCCGGTGCTTGAAACAAAGTTCGCCACATGGTTCATTCTCGGCACCATGATGATGGCGGCCTACGGCGCCGGGCGCATACTGGAAGCGGTCAGCGGCAGACCCGTGTTCCTTCCCCCGTGCGAATGGGGGGAATCCTCCCGCGCCACGCCGCACCGGTTCATTCCACTGCTGGCCATCGGTGGTTTTCTTGTCTATTCACTCCTGACGTTTCTCCTCTGGGCGCCGGAAATGCCCCAGGAGGCGGCGGCAAAGCTCGGCCGTCTCGGTGACGCACCCTCCGCCGCCGCGGGCACTGCGGAGTGGTTGGCTCTCAACCTGGGCGGGGGCGGGTTCTTCTTCTCGATGACCGCCTGGCTTCAGGTGACGTTCGCACTGTTCTTCTTTCTCGTGGCGGAGGACCTCATCCGCGAAAAGCAGTTCGTCTATCGCCTGCTCGGCCTGCTGATCCTGATGGGATTGATCAACGCCCTGCTGGTGCTGCTGCTGAAGGTGCAGTTTGGCCCGCTGATGGAAATCTGGATACGGTTCAGCCCCGAGGATACCCGCAACCAGTTGGGGGCGCTGATAGGTCACAATACCGGAGTCTCCAGTTTCCTGATGGCTCCGCTTCTCGTGGCGGCCACATGGCTGGTGGTCATCCAGCCGCGGGAGAAGCCGTGGCAGCGCGTCGTCCTCGCCCTGGTGACGGTGCTGATCGTGCTGGCGCTCCTCTTGGCGCAGAGCCGTGCCGTGCTGCCGATACTGCTCCTGCTGGGCATCGGGCTCGGCGTTCTGCTTTTCCGCCGCTCGTGCTTTCGTTCGCGCTCGCGCGTCTATGTCTGGATGCCTGTTGCACTGGTCTTTGTCCTGCTCACCCAGCTCATCCCGATGCGGCACAATCCGCTCTATCGCGAGGATGTGACCCTCCCCGAGCGCGTCACTGAGTTCACCCCCCAGCGCCTTATCACCGAGACACGCCTGCGCATTGCGGTGGTCTCCTTCAGCGAGCTCATCCCGGAACGGCCCCTCTCCGGACACGGATTCGGGACCTTCCAGTACGTCTATCCGGAGGCCCAGGGCCGCTACTTCATGGATAATCCCCGCTCGCGCCTCGCGCCAACCGATCGCCGCACCATGCGCGCCCACAATGAGTATTTGCAGATGCTCATCGAAACCGGTGCCGTGGGCCTTGCCATCGCGCTGCTCGGCGCCGGGACTCTCCTTGTCCACGGCTGGCGCACCATGGGGCGCACGCTCATGCCGCAGCACATCGCCACACAGGCGGCCATCTGGTTCTCCGCGGTTGCGATTTTGCTGCATTCCTTCGTGGACTTTCCGCTCCGGGTTCCTCCGATCGCCCTGACGCTGGTGTTGCTGCTTGCGATGATCAGCGCCGCGGACCGGCTCTGGGTCTTCCCCGTCAAATCCCCCAAACCGGTCGAGGAAATCGAATCAGAGCGCAAGACCGCCGCCAGCGGGAAGAGTCTGCCGCGCGGCATGGCCGGCATCATCCCACCCTTGGTGGGGATTCTCGCCTTTGTCCTGCTTCTTGGTGCCTTCGGTGCCGCTTTCGTCGCTGGTGTGAACCGCTTTGTGACTGCCGCCACGCTGCACCAGCGCGGTGACGCCTACCTTCGTGCCTTCTATACGGCACCGGAACGCGAGGACCTTCTGTTCCAGGCGTGGGATGACCTGCGCGAAGGCAAGCGCACCTTCTGGATCAGCGGCCCCGTCAATCGCCTGAATTCCCAGGTCCAGTATTTCCAGGCCCAACGGTTCTTCCACCTCGGCCAGCAGGAGTTCGAAAGGGGCAACGAGGAGTTCGCGAACGCAAACTTCGGCTATGCCGTCGCCACAGCCAATGCCGGCATATCCGATATGGACATGGCCTTCGCGGAGGAAAGATTCAACCAGATGTATCACGTCCGCTCCTCCCTGCATGGCGTGATTGCGCAGTTCACCACCGGAGAGCAGCAGGAGTGGCACGCGCGTGAGTCCCTTGAGGACATGCGCCGCGGCGTCTACATGAACCCGGGAGACTACGAGGCTCTGGCGGCTTTGATCATCCGCCTGCAGGACCGGCCCGGAAGCGCGGAGCCGGAGATCGTCGAGCTGATGGGCATGCTCGATCACTTCCACCCGGGTGTCTTCGATGTCCGCGTGCTGTCCCGCGTGCGCGATGCCATCGCCCTGGCCCAGCCGGACGAGGCGATCCGGCTCCTGCCGCCCATTTTGCAGGTGCGCTCCACGGATCCCGTCGTGCGCGGCCTGCACGCCCAAGCACTCCGCCGCACCGGCAACCGGGCCCAGGCGCAACGCATCGCAGCCCTTTTGACGGACCAGGCCGCGAGGGAAACACTCTCCCCCGAAGCCCGTGACTTCATCCGCTTCCTGCGCATCGAGCTGGCTCACGCCCGTGGCGATGTCCGGACCGCACGCCAGCTCCTCGCGGGGTTCCCCGCCGATACCGTCATGCCCGAAGCCCTCATGGCCTCCCTGCGCTACTACCTCCGCAAAAAGGAAGAACCCGAGGCATCCGAGGTCATTCAGCTTCGCGCCCGCCTGCTGACCCTTGGCCGGCGCGCCCCGGTGAACCTGCAGATCATCGGCACCACCTTCTACCTCGCGATGGACGATCCCGCAGAGGCGGCCGAATGGCTCGAACGCCGCTACCGGCTCGGCGCCCCGCATCTGCCCATGGACCTGCCCGGCCTCGTTCTCCTCGCGAAGGTCTACGCGGACCTTGAGCGCTGGGACGATCTCGAGGAAGTGCTGCCCGATCTCAGGCGGGCACGCGGAACCCCCTACGCCGAGCGGCTCGCCGCCCGGGTCGCAAATCGCCTCGACGCACGCATGCAGGAAGCAAGGGAGAACGAAGACCAACCGTGACCGTCCTCGTCACAAGCACCGGCGAGCTGGAGGAACCCCTGCGGCGCCTCGTCCCCGGAAAGAGACTCTTCCTCGAACTCCACGAAGGGCTCGGCGGCGCGTGGACGGAACTCCGCGGCACGGACGAATGCATCCTGTTCGGCTATCCCGCTCACCCAACAACGCTCTGGTTCCGTGTTTTCGACCCTCCGCCCACCTCACACAACGCGGTGACGCAGGCGCTTGAGCGGATGATTTTCGCACGCGGGATCTCGACGGTCCTCGTGACGGATCCAGCCATGCTTGCCACCGTCAAGAAGGGCGCCTCGGCGCATCCGGCGGTTCGGATATCGGCCGCGCGGGGAAGTGAAACACCCGGGGAGTTCCTTCGACGTGCCATTGTGGAGGACCTGCCGTGAGCACCCCTTCGCCTCCACAGCAGAAGACGGTCTTCGGCCTGCCGCCAAAGGTCCTACGGCTTGGGGAGATGTACCTGCTCGGGGCTGTCTTTCTTGGTCTCTGCGCAATCGTCCTTAGCTTTGTGCTTCCCTACGCATGGATCGCCGGGTTCGCTGTTGCGGGAGCCGTGGCGGCTCTGCTGGCAATATTCCTTGGCGGGACGCGGGTCTGCTACCCCCTTTACTTTGCCGGCCTTGTGGGTACGCCGCTCGTTCTTCCAGGCATTCCGGTATCCCTCAACCAGGGGCTCGCTGCGATACTGTTTGGCGCATTTTGTGTGGACCTGCTCAAGCACGACGTCCGCCTCAGGTGGTCCATCCCGCTTGGGGTGTTCCTGGCCTTTCAGGCATATTATATCCCGGCCGCAATCATCCTGAGGCCGGAAGGGGCCGATCTGCCCGATCATCAGATATTCTACATATTGCTCACGCTCATAGTCGTCCTGCTGTACTGGAAAAGGGAACGCATCCATTTCCTTGTGCAGGCGATGGTCTTCCTCTCCTTTCTGCTTATTGTACCGCCGGGCCTCATTGAGTTCGCTCTGGGAGTGGACGTCACGCCCTCGGGCATAACGGGAGCAACCGATCGGATAGACGGCCTCGCCAAGGACTCCATCCAGTACAGCTTCACCGCGCTCTGGTCCATGGCGCTGGCGCTCTTCCTGTTCGTTGAGGCGAGGAACCCCTTCAGCAAGCTTACCTACGGCACCATCGCGCTCTCCCTTGCCTTTGTGGCCCTCATCACTCTCAACCGGCAGACGCCCGCCCTGCTTGCCGGCATGATCGTGGTCTTCCTGCTGCTCATTCGTTACCGCTGGCGTCCGCTCCTGATCGGGGCCCTCGTTTTGGCTGCGGCGGCGGTCTCACCTCTGGTGGTCATGCAGGTCGTGGAGCGCTTCACCACGGCCCGAGCGATCCTCATGGACCACTCGCTCACCATGCGTCACGACAAGGCGCAGATCGCCCGTGAAATGATCGCCGCACACCCGGTGACGGGCGTTGGACACAACCATTTCCGGCACCTGTGGAGACAGTACACACCTCTTGGCGGCAGGCTCTACGTCATGCACGAAAGCATGGTGGAGGAGCACTATATTGACCTTGGCTACCTGCAGATTGT
>SLOM01000045.1 GCA_007132505.1 Candidatus Sumerlaeota bacterium | reverse complement strand
CCTATTCTCCCTCCACCCGCCTCTCGCCGAAAAGCTCTCTCACCTGCTCGCCGAAAAGCAACGCGGCCAGCTCCGCCGCGTCCTCCGGCGGAGGGGCGTGGAAACGCATCGGCCGGTTTTTCGACGGGTGGTGGAACTGGAGATTGTGCGCGTGAAGCCATGGCCGCTTGAAATGCTGGAACGCACGCTTGAGTTCCCACTCCGTGTTCGCCAGCCGTTCCAGGCACCGTTGCACCGAACCCCCATACGTTTCATCGCATGCGATCGGGTGGCTTATATGTTTCAGGTGGATGCGTATCTGATGAGTGCGGCCGGTGTCTAGTCGTGCTCCGATCAGGGCAAAGCGGTGCTCGCGCACCAGCACGCGGAAGTGGCTGCGTGCGTCCCTGGCGAAGGGCCCGTCTATCGCCCGCCGCAGCCGGTTCACCGGATCGCGGCCCACGGCGGCGTCCACCGTTGTCTCCTCCCAATCCGGGGACCCGATGATCAGCCCGAGGTACTGCCGGCGGATGGCGCGGGACTCCATCTGGCGCGCCAGGGACCGCATCGCGCGTTCGTTCTTCGCCACCACGAGCAGCCCCGTCGTGTCCTTGTCCAGCCGGTGCACGATGCCGGGGCGCCGCACGCCGCCGATTCCCGGCAGGTCCGGAAAATGGTGGAGCAGTGCGTTCACCAGCGTGCCGTCCGGATGCCCGCCGCTGGGGTGGACGACGAGGCCGGCCTGCTTGTTGACGACGGCCAGGTCCTCGTCCGTATAGACAAGGTCCAGCGGAATGTCCTGCGGCCAGGGCCAGTCGTCCTGCGGGCCGGGCCAGGCCACCTCGATGGTTTCCCCGCCGGCGAGCGTATGACTCGGGCGCGGGGCCTTCCCGCCGACACGCACATGGCCGTCCTTGACCAGTTGCTGGACGCGGTTGCGCGAGGGAGCGCCGGGCAGGCGCGAAAGCCAGGTATCCATGCGCATGCCCGCGGCCTCCGACGGAACCTCCACGTGGGGCGGGAGCGCCGGCCCGCCGGCTGGCTCAGGCTTCTCCATCAATTGCTACGGCAACGTCGCGGATAAGGTCGCGCATGGCGCCGGCGAAAGCCATCTTGGTGTGCCGGACCAGGTTGATCTCGTTCGTGCGGTGGCTCCTGTGGGGGGAGAACCGCGAGCTGGAGCCCGTGTAGCGCTTGTTCAGCAGGACGTTTCCCGTGCGCCGGTCAATGAGTTGCACCCGGAAGTTGACGGTGGCGCGGCCGTTCGGGAAGCCGAACAACGCGTCCTGGAAATAGAGCACGTAGTTGCCGCCGCGCTGCTCCACTGTTTCGAGCGCGGCCCCGCGCAGGGCCTCGTCGGAGAGCTCCTGCCGGCGCGCCTCCCCGCTGAAGATGCCCCGGCGGGTCTGCTCCTCCTGGGCCAGTTCGCGCAGGATGCTGTCCAGCTCACGTGCGGTGGCCTCCTCGGTCTTGGCGGTCGGGGCGCCCATCATCTCGATGTCCTCCAGCACACTGTGGGAAGCGAAGACGACACCCTGCCGGAAGACACCACCCATGCGCGCCACCGTCTCCGTCCGGTAGGCATCCAGCACCGGAATGACGAAGACGCGCGATTCCCAGAGCCGGCCGACCTTCACGTTGTAGGTGCGGTCCTCAAGGTCGTCCGGGACGGCAATGATGATCCCGTCGTTGATCTGGTAGGCACTGTGGAACGTGCCGCCGGAGGGGAAGTCCAGCCGCGTGCGGCAGCCGGAAGCAGCCACGGCCACGGCGGTCAGCAGAAGAAGGCAGGAAAACAGACGCATGCGCCACATGGGAGAGACTCTCCGCCCGCCACGAGGGGGGGTCCCCGCGCCCGGGTGCTCCGGATTCGGCCCGGCTTGAGAAGCTGGCCAAGGAGGATTCGTAAGGCCGCGGGGGCCCAACGACAAGCGCAACCGTGCATCCCGCCGGCCCCGCCGCATGAGCTTTCCGGTCTTGCCCGGTGAGGACGTGGGGCAGTCCACGGGGGCTGGCGGCACGGGGGGGAGGGGATTCCATTTCTTGCATATTTAATTTAAGGACAAACTATCCCCTTGCCCCTGCTCCAAAAACACCCAACCTCGACAGCGGAGAATAGGGGATAGCGAGCCGGCGGAGGTTTCACAGACCTCGCCGCGACATCAAGGAAGAGAGACCCCCGAAAGATGAGCAGCATCACCGCCCGCTTGGGCCGTCCTCGTGCTTTCACCCTCATCGAGCTTCTCATCGTCGTCGCGATCATCGCCATCCTCGCCGCCATTGCCGTCCCGAACTTCCTCGAAGCGCAGACCCGGTCCAAGGTCTCCCGCGTGCAATCCGACATGCGGACCTTCACGACCGGGATCGAGTCCTACCGGGTTGACTACAACGTGATGCCGCGATCGGCCCGTGTTGTGGGCGAAACGCGTGAGCACATGCTCGCGTCCCTGACGACCCCGATCGCCTACCTGAGCTCCATCCCCCGTGACCCCTTCAACACCGTGGAGCAGGTGGAAGGAAACCGCACCATCACCTACTGGGGCCCCGACTTCCTTGTCGGCAACACCACCGCCTTCACGCCCAACGGTCCGTTGACAATCGGCGACAACACGGCCCGCACGGCGTTCTTCTTCGGGACGAGCTTCCCGGAGATTTCCGATGGGAACCGCCTGAACAGAAGAGACTTCTACGTCCTGATAAGCCTCGGGCCGGATGGCCTCTTCTCCATCAATTCCCCACCCCCGGGCGGCAGCGGTGGCTTCGGAAGCCTGCCGCTCACCCCCTATGATCCGACCAATGGCACGCTGAGCTACGGCGACATCATCCGGATCAACTGACCCACGCATTCTCCTCCCCTCCCTCCTCCCAAGGAGTCCCGGGCAGGCCATGACGGCTTGCCCGGGACTCTGGTTTTAGGGCCATCCCGCCGGGAATTACCTGTTGCTCCAAAGCTGGCAGCCAGCGGAGGAACATCCGCCGGAAGCAGCGCGATTCCGGCAGTTCCACGTGGACCCGGCCAAGCTCCTCAGAGTTCACGGGCACACGGAGGCTGGACCCACATGACTGGCACCATGCTGCAGGGCTCAAAATGAACCGCTTGGTCTCCGGGGTTCTCTGGCTTCTCCTCTACCTTGCGGTGGTCACGCTCCCGCTGCTGCTCATGCTTGTGCCTCCCGTGCCCACGGGACGGGGTTTCTGGCTGGAGCTCTCCGTTGCCCTCGGGTTCGTCGGCCTCACGCAGATTGTCCTCCAGCTTGTTCTGATTTCCCGCTTCAAGTCCCTCAGCGCGCCCTACGGCATTGACATCATCCTGCGCTTCCACCGGCAGATTGCCTTGGTTGCCATTGCCTTCATCCTCATCCATCCCGTGCTCATCATCGTGGATACGCCCGCGCGGGTGAAGCTCCTCAACCCCCTTGGCGGTACCTGGGCGAGCAGGACCGCCTGGATCAGCCTCTTCTGCCTTGCCGGGCTGGCGGTGACCTCCCTGTTCCGCCTGCGCCTCGGCCTGACGTACGAGCGCTGGCGCCTGCTTCACCTCATCCTCGCAGGCGGAGCGATCATCTTTGCCCTGCTGCACGTGGTCATGGCGGGCCTTTACACGAACACGCTCTGGAAGCACGCGGTCTGGGTGCTGCCGGGCGGCGCGCTCGTCCTGCTTGTGCTCTACACAAGGCTGATCAAGCCGGGATTCTTTCCGGACAGCGTCTGGCGGGTGGCCGAGGTGCGCCCCGAGCGGGGCAACTGCGTGACGCTTGTCCTGGAGCCGGACGGCCATGAGGGGATGAGTTTTGCTCCCGGCCAGTTTGTCTGGATCACCCTCGGCGACAGGAAGATCACGATGCAGGAGAACCCCTTCAGCATCCGCTCCAGCGCCGCCCGGCCCGCGCGGCTGGAGTTCGGCATCAAGAAGATGGGGGATTTCACCGAGAACCTCCCGCACGTGAAGCCGGGCACCCGCGCCGTCCTCCAGGGGCCCCACGGCGCCTTCTCCATAGATCGCTATCCGGCGGTCGGGTATGTCTTCATTGCCGGCGGCATTGGCGTCACTCCCCTCATGTCCTTTCTGCACACGATGGCGGACCGCCGGGACCCGCGCCCGGTCATCCTCGTCTATGCGGACAAAACTCTGGAGGACATGGCCTTTCAGGAGGAGCTGGCGGAACTTGAATCGCGGCTCGACTTGGAGGTCGTCTATGTGCCGGAAAAGGCCGGGGAGGACTGGCAGGGTGAGACCGGCTTCGTGACGTGGGATATCCTCGAGCGCCACGTCCCCAAGGACCTGATCCACCGGGAGTTCTTCCTTTGCGGCCCGGGGCCGATGATGGCCTCGCTGCACAAGGCGCTCAAGGCAGCCGGTGTTCACCAGGACCACATCCATCTGGAGTTGTTCGAACTCGTCTAGCAAGGCAGGCACGGAAGGCTTATGCGCCACTTTCTTTCCTACATTCTTCTCGGCGCCCTTGCGGCCTTTCTTGTGCTGTTCTCGGCCCTCTTCGCCTGGGTGCGCTCGTCACAGTTCACCATCACCACGGAGCGTGTGGTGTCGGAGTACCGCTCGCAGCCGGTGGATGCCCGCCGCGCCGCTTTCGATTGGCCGGAGCTGGGTGCCGGATCCTACATCGCCAACTGCCGGAACTGTCACGGCGCGGACGGCGCGGGCTGGGATCAGTACCCCGGCCTCCGCGAGAGTGCCCTCCTGGCATCCCTCCCCGGCGGGCGCGAGTACATGATTGACCTGCATCTATACGGCCTCACCAGCGACCGCTGGCGGGCGCCCATGCCGGCGTTCGGCACCATGCCGGACGTGGAGCTGGCCGCAGTGATCAACTACATCACCGTCACGTTCTCGGAGCCGGATTCCGTGCCGGAGGACTTCCGGTTCTTCACCCCTGCGGAGGTGGCGGAGCGCCGCGGCCGCGCCGTAAGTGCCGCCTCCGTCAACGACCTGCGTCCCGCAACCGAGTAGGCTGCGCGGCGGGGCATGGGAGTTCACATCAAAGGAACTCCAGCACACAGCCACAAGATCTCTCGTCATATTCGAGGGTTCTTCTCCTGCCCAGACAGCCGTTTGCTCTCCGTGGTGAGGAACTCCTGGTAGCCCAGCCCCTCAAAGATAACAAAGGTCCCAGTGCTCAAGTAGCGCGAGGAAATCAGTGAAGCCAATCGGCGTGCCGTCGAACGGTGTGCCCCATTGCTCCAGCAGGAACAGGAAGTCCTGGAAATTGATGCAGCCGTCCTCGTTCAAATCGCCCAGGGCCCGGGCGACAGGGGAAATCTCGTGGAAGGGGATGCCCGACTCCCAGACGGTATTCAGCCCCCAATCGGAGCCGGCGATGAAGCGCGACCCGTCCGGCGAGAAGGCGAGGGCGCGGAAAGGATAGCTCCACAGTTCGAACGTCCTCTCCAGCGCGCCGGTGTCTATATTCCAGACGCGGGCCCCCTTGCCGGTGGTCCCACCGTCCATACTTCCGGTCAGGACACGGCGGCCCGCCGGGTGAAAGGCCACGGCAACGGGGACGGCATCGGATTCCTGGAGTTCCTGGAGGAGGCCTTCCTCGCCGGGGGTACCTGCGGTGACATCCCAGACACGCGCCACTCCGTCCAGTCCGCCGCTGACGAGGCGTGTCCCGTCGGGCGAGGCCGCAAGCGAGGCAATCGCGCCGTCGTGGGCGCGGGCAAAGACCGGCGGAAGATCCAAGTCACCGGACCCAAAGAGCGCCAAATCGCCGTTGCCAAGCCCGATCGCAATCCAATCACCCGGTGACGAGACGGCCATGGCCGTGACTCCCTTCAGGAGTCCCCCCTCCCCCTTCCTTGCTACCTCCAGGATGAGTGAATCCATGACCGTCTCCCTCGCGATATCCCAGACGAAGACTCCATCGGGTGTGGCCGTCAGGATTTCCTCCGCACCCGGGACAAAAAAGAGGCCCACCACGGGGCGCTCCCCGTCGTGTTCGAGCCTCGCGGTGGTGTTGCCGTTCGTCGAATTCCAGATATGCACGACCCCAGCCTCGTCCCCGCTCGCAACCAGGTTGCCCTGCGGCGAGAAGGCAACGGACTGGATGGGCGCCTCGTGCTCCGCGAAGAGCAGCGTGCCGAGGCCGGTGCCGAGGTTCCAGATGACCGCCTT
>SLOM01000018.1 GCA_007132505.1 Candidatus Sumerlaeota bacterium | reverse complement strand
TCGTCTCGCCATCGAAGAGCCTCTCTGTTCGAGTTTGTCACACCCGTAACAGAAGCAAAATCAGTGCTCTTCGATGGCAACCCCCAAACAAATACCGAACGGCTGAAAGATCAGGGCCACCCGCGCGCACGTGAGGGCCGCAGATCACTGGCAAATCTGATGTTAGGAAATAATCCAGCTCAGCCGCCGCACCATTCTCCATGGCGCCAGATGCCGCCGGTCATGGTGCCCCGGACGCGGAGGCGGGGGATGTCGTGCGGGTCCACGGTGCGGGGATCGCGGTCCAGCACCACCATATCGGCGAGGAACCCCGGCGCGAGGGTGCCGCGCTGGTGCTCCAGTCCGGCGGAGTAGGCGGCGCCGCGCGTGAAACCCTCGACCGCTTCCTCGACGGTGAGACGGGCCTCGGGGTACCAGCCCTCGGGACCGGGAGACCCGTCGAGCCTGCGGCGCGTGACTGCAGCATGGATGCCGTGGAGGGGCTCGAAGCGCTCGACGGGGGCGTCCGACCCGAAGGCCACGCGTGCGCCCGCGTCGAGTTGGGCCCGGGCGTTGTAGCTCAGGCGGGCCCGCTCTCCCCAGTAGCGGTCCGCCATCGGATAGTCCTCGGTGCCGTGGATCGGCTGGATCGAGGCGATGACATCCAGCTCTGCGCAGCGGTGAACGTCGTCCGGGTGGACGAGCTGAAGGTGTTCGATGCGGTGGCGCCGGGTGTCGCGTGGAATACCGAGACGTGCTTCTTCGGCACGCACCTTTTCAAAGACGTCGAGCACGCGGCGCACCGCAAGGTCCCCGATGGCATGCACGGCGGAGGCGAATCCGCGGCGGGTGCCCTCCATGGCCAGATCGAGCATCTGCTGCTCGTCCAACAGGGAGATGCCGGTGTTTTCGGGCTGACCCTCGTAGGGTTCGATCATGAGGGCACTGACAGGGCCGAGCGCTCCATCGGCGAAAAACTTGAGGGCGCCGATGGAGAGCCATTCGTCCCCGAAGCCGGGCTTCAGCCCGAGGCCGTAGGCGTGCTGTATATACGTGTCCTTGATGTGCTTGACGATGCGGATTCCCAGTTGGCCGCGGCTGTGGAGGAGCTGCATGGCCTCGAAGGCCGGCGGACCGTCCAGGTCCTGCACGCTGGTCAGTCCGCACTGCCAGGCGAGTTCCTGCGCGTGGAGCATCCAGCCGGCCAGCTCCTCCGTGGTGGGAGAGGGTATGTGGGCCTTGACGAGATCCTCGGCGGTTTCCAGAAGCAATCCGGTAGGTTTGCCATCTGGGCGGTGGAGAATCTCCCCGCCGGGTGGGTCCGGCGTGTGCTCATCTATACCAGCCATGCGGAGTGCCAGGCTGTTGACCCAGATGGCGTGACCGCTGCGGGCGCGCAGGCAGACAGGGCGGTCTGGCAGGACGGCGTCGAGGTCCTCGGCCGTGGGAAACTCGCCGCCCTCCCAGGGGCCCTGTGCCCAGCCGCTGCCCTGCACCCAGCCGCTGCCGGGGGACGCCGCCGCGTGTTCGGCCACGAGGCGGACCGCCTCCTGTTTCGACGGCACGTTCATAAGGTTCACCTGCTGAAGACTGGCAGCGGTCCACTGCCAGTGCAGGTGGGCATCCTCGAAGCCGGGGAGAAGCGTCCCACCACCCAGGTCATCCACTATCGTCTTGCGCGTGGCGCCGGGCAGCAGGTCATCCGGCCTGCCGACGGCGGCGATGCGGTCCCCGCGAAGCCCCACAGCTCCCGCCGCGGGCCGGGCGGGATCAAGCGTCCAGACAGTGCAGTTGGTCAGTATGCGGTCGAACATCTTTGTCTAGCTCCCTCCGGGAGTGGTGCGGCGTGGAGACGCCTAGCGCAGCTGGTGCAGGAAGTGCATGTGGCGCTCGTACTGGTCGAGGATGTCAGTGATCACCTGTTCCCTTGTCCATCCCATGATGTCGTAATCGCGGCTGCCTTCCTTGAGGTGTATCTCGGCGCGGTAGTAGTGGAGCTCTTCCTTCTCCTCGTGGTTCGTGTCGCGCATAACGAAAGCGGGTGCGGCGTAGGGCTTGGGACGGATGGAGTAGAAGAAGTCCGCCTCGCCCTCGTGATAGACCTGGAGCCATGCGCGCCCGTCCTCCCCGTCGCCGACTTCGGCGCGGATACCGCGCTTCTCCAGCTCCTGACCCACGGCCTCGAGCGCGGGACGGACCTCTCTTCGTATATACGAGAGGACCTCCTCACGGCGTGGGAACCGGACGACATTGGCAAGACGCCGCTGCCAGGGGATGGGCGAGCGCGAGGACTCCGGCATGACGATGGCCTCGCTCAGGCTGCCACGCTTGACGATTTCGATGTGAAGCGCCCGGTAAAGCCCCCAACCCACGATCAGCAGGATCATGGCGAAGGGGAAGGCACTGGCGATGGCGGCCGTCTGGAGTGCCACCAGTCCGCCAGCCAGGAGGAGCGCCGCCGCGACAACGCCTTCGGAAACGGCCCAGAAGACCCGCTGCCAGGTCGGAGTGTTCTTCGCCCCGCCCGACGTCAACATGTCAATCACCAAAGATCCCGAATCGGACGAGGTCACGAAGAACGTCACGACGAGAAGCGTCGCGAGGACCGACATGAGGCCGGTGAGGGGGAAGTTCTCAAGGAACGCGAAAAGGGCAATCGCCTCGTTGTCGAGCACTTGCGCAGCCAGCCCCACTGTCCCTTCGGCCGCCTCAGCCGTAACCACGGAGATCGCCGTGTTGCCGAAAACGGTCAGCCAGATGAACGTGAAGCCGACCGGCACGCAGAGAACCCCAAGAACAAACTCCCGGATCGTCCGGCCGCGGGAAATCCTGGCAATGAACATCCCCACGAACGGGGACCAGGCGATCCACCAACCCCAATAGAAGAGGGTCCACCCGCCGATCCAGTCCCGCGGTTCGTAGGCATATAGGTTAAACGTCCGGTAAACGATATCGGAGAGGTAGGTGCCGGTGTTCTGTACCGCGGACTGCAACAGCATGGCGGTCGGTCCTGCTATAAGCACGAACACGAGCAGCAGGAGGGCCAGTGTGAGGTTCAACTCCGAGAGCCGGCGGATCCCCCGATCAAGGCCAAGAACCACCGAAACCGTGGCAATCAGCGTGATGACCGCGATCAGGAAGACCTGGGTGTAAAGTCCCTGCGGGACGCCGAAGAGGTACTGCAGGCCCGCGTTGATCTGCAGGACCCCCAGTCCTAGCGAAGTCGCCACGCCGAACATCGTGGAAAGCACGGCGAAGGTGTCAACCGTGTGCCCCGGCCATTTGTATATACGGTCGCCGATCAGAGGATACAGCGCCGAGCTGATCGCCAGTGGGAGCCCGTGCCGGAAGGAGAAGTAAGCCAACGCCAGCGCGACAAGAGCATAAATCGCCCAGGCATGAATCCCCCAGTGGAAGAAGGTGATCTTCATCGCCTCCCGGGCCGCCTCGACGCTGCCGGGCTCCTCAACCGGTGGGGTCACGAAGTGCATCACCGGCTCTGCCACGCCAAAGAACATCAGCCCGATGCCCATGCCGGCGGAAAAGAGCATGGCAAACCAGGAAAGGTAACTGTAGTCAGGTTCGCTGTGGTCGGGCCCGAGCTTGATCTGCCCGTAACCCGACACGGCCACCAGCACCACAAAGAGCAGATAGACGGCCACCGCCATCATGTAGAACCAAGCGGCGGAATCCACGATCCATCCCTGAACGGCACCGAACAGCTGCTCGGCGTGCGCCGGAGCAGTGACAGCATACACCACAAAGGCCACGGTGAGGAGCGCCGATCCGAAGAAGACCGGGGGATTGATCACCGCCCGCGGCGGGCGTGACGGAGGTTCCGGAGGAGTCTGAGCTTCCTGGGCCATGGGCCGATTCACACTTTCAAACGGAGTCGGGCCGCCCCCGGCGCCTGTTCGCCGGCCGGCGGGGGCGAGCAAGAGTTCCTGCGTGCACTCTATGGCCCCGGGAGGGCAAGGGATGCCTTGTCTGCTGCCTGGCCCGGACGCGCGGGTGCCGGGCGTGCCGTGCCCTCAGGCGAGAAGGAGCGCGGCCGCCGTCCAGCAGATGGCCGCGAGACCCCCGGCCACGGAAGCGGGGACGATCTGCGTCTTCACGTGATCCATCAGGTCGGTGCCGGTGCACATGGAGCTGAGCACGGTGGTGTCGGAGATGGGGGAACACTGGTCACCGTAGATGCTGCCGTTCATGACCGCAGCGAAGCAGATCATGAGGAAGATGACCGGGTTGTCCAGGCCTTGGGCGTTCGCCACCGCCCAGGCAAGCGGCATGGCGAGCGGAAAGGTGACGGCGTAGGTCCCCCAGCTCGTGCCCGTCGAGAAGGCAATGATGATGGTCAGGATTTGCAGCGGCACGGGAAGGATGAAGTACGGAAGCCAGTCGCCGAGCTGCTCAACGAGATAGACACCGCCGCCGGTCTCCCGGCTGACCATGCCAACCGTTATGGCCAGCAGGAGGATGACCGAACCCAGGACAACGCCCTTCAGCCCCTCAGTGAAGCCGGTCATCAACTCAAGGAGCGTCATGCCGCGGAGAACCGCCAGCGCCATCGCGATCAGCACGGCAGCCCCGAAGGCCCAGCGAATCTGCGGTGAACCCATGAGGACGAACGTTCCGATGGCGATGCCGATCAGGGTCAGGAGCGGCACGGCGCCCGGTGCGTCCAGTTCGCCCGTCTCCCTGGAGCGCTTGATGGCGGCGCGGAACTTCTTCCCGAGGACCGGCGCCTTGTCGAAGGTCAGCAGGAGAGTCCCGATGACGGCGAAAAGGCAGTAGAAGCTGAAGGGGATGCTCTTGAAGAAGAACGTCACCCGGTCCGCCTCGGTGGCCAGGAAGGCCACGCCGGGGATGAAGATGAAGGCCTGCACATAGTCCGGCCAGGCATTGAAGGCCAGCAACCCCGCAATTGGCGACGAGGTGGAATCCACGATGTAGGAGAGTTCCTCGTGGCTGACCTTGTTCTCGTCCGCCAGGGGCTTGACCGTGGTGCCGACCAGCACGGCGCTCATGGTGCCGCCCTGGAAGAAGATGATGCCAAGCATCCATGCGGTGAACTTCGCGCTCCTTGGGCCGCGGACGAAGTGCCGGCTCATGAACCGGGCGAAGGCCTCGGCCGCCCCCGTCCGGGCCCAGATGCCCATCAAGCCCCCCAGCAGCCAGAGGTAGAGCACGAGGATGCCGGCGGCCTCCCGCGTGGCGAGGCTGTCCAGCAGGACCTGTTCGGAAATGTCGTATCGGGTCAGGATCATTGCGCCCACGACGATGCCACCGAAGAGCGCGGTGAGCGGTTCCTTTGTGATCCAACAGAGGAGGACCGCCACAAGGGCAGGCAGCAGGGACCAAATGCCCCAATGGCGGCGGGCGGTCAGGCGGTAGTACCTCTCCGCCAGCTCGCCATTGACCTCCCGGACTTCGACGACGAGCTGGCTGGTCACCTCGGGTTCCTCTCCGGTTTCGTTCAGCCATTCGATTCTTTCGGGCCGGAGGTCGGATTCCTCGAGCGGGACCAGGTCCTCCTCGATGTAGCGCTTCTCGCCACGTTCGATGTAATAGAGCCGGCCGTCCTCGGCGACCAGCACATCCAGGGTGATGCGTTCCACAACCCAGGTGGGGCCAACGTAGGCTCCCACGTACCCGGCAACAAGCATGGCCACCAGGAAGACCCAGGTGGCGGGTGTCTTGATGATGCGCATGATGCCGCCGTGAAGCCCGCGCCCCCCGGGGTAGTAGTCGCGCGCCGCGCCGTGGGGCACACCGGCGTCATCGTGTGGGAGCGAGCCGCGAAAGCGGTCCCTGTCGGAATTGGGCACGGGAGGGCACTCCTGCGTCAGGTGGGGTGACCGCTGGAAGGGCCTGACCGCCGGGACCCTTCGTGGAGGAACGCGGTCCCATGGCAGCCTCATTGGTGAGCGAATAGGTGTCACCTGCCTAGGGTAATTGCTTTTGCTTGTCGCGGTAGGGTGTATCCCCCGGCTTCGTGGGATGGTGTCCGTGACCCACTTGGCAGCGGTCCAACGAACCCTGCGGGACGTGCCCGATCCCGCAGGGCCGGGTAGAGGCGAAACAACGCACCAAAACAGCGAAAACACCCGCGGATGCAGACCCAATCGCAGGAAATTTCCTCTCTGCTGTTCGGCCGGATGGCGTGCTCC
>SLOM01000296.1 GCA_007132505.1 Candidatus Sumerlaeota bacterium | reverse complement strand
CGCGTCAAGGTAGCGATGCGCCATTTCGTTTCGGGGCAGCACCTCATAATCCACCGGATCGTAGCGCCCGCCCCCCGGCATGAACGAATACTCCCCCCAGAGCAGAAAGGCGCTAAGCAGCAATGCCATCGCCCCGCCCGCAGCGCCCGCCGCAGGAAGCGGCACCTCGGGCTTCATGCCCCGCCGCAGAATCTCCGCCATGCCGTAAATGGACGCAACCGCCACCATCGGGAGTATCGTAATGCCGTACTGAAACTCCATCATGTGCTGAAGGTGCACTCCGGAAAGCAGCGCGATCATCATGCTCGGGACGACAAACACAAGCGCCCACCTGCTCCACAGCGCCGTGAGGGCAAACGGGCCAATGAGAAAGAGCAGGCCGCGCAGCCGCGACTGGGTCGTGATCTCTACAAAAGCATGCACTGGGTGCATCAGGACCGATCGGATCAGCATGCCCTTCGTTATCTCGTCCCCCGGGCCCGCGTCCGGCACAAGGTAACGGAAATAGCCAACGTGCCGTACCGGCTCGCCCCCGCGGAACCATGGTATCACAAACATGACCACGGCAATAAACCACCCAAGCCCGAGGGCAAAAGTCGCGCCGCCGATCTTCCGGTCCTTCTCGCCGAAGAAAAGGAAAACCCCCAGCGCCGCCACCGCCACCGACATCTCCTCCTTGCAGCCAAGCGTCAGCACCAGCAGAATAAAGTATAGCGCCCGGTAACCGTACAGGTACGTCGCCACCGCCCCCAGCAGAAAGAGCGGCACCATCCCGTCCACGTGGAAATCCTTGATCGTCTTCTGCTGGAGGATCGGATTCATCAGCCAGGCAGCCGCGAAGACAACGCCGAGAGCCTGCGAGTTTAGCTTCTTCCTCGCAATAAAATAGACAGGCACAGCGGCAAGCCCGAGATAGACAGGCTCCGCCACCAGCAGCGTCAGCGCGCTGGGAAAGAGCCAGTACACCGGGAACAGGACGAAAAGGGTTGGAATGAAATGCTCGGCAAAGAAAGTATTGCCGTGGTTCTCGAGTGCATAACCGAACGGCTCGAAATTGAAGAAGGCGCACTCCAGCCAGTGCCCCTCCACCGCGTTCCACATGAGCTGGTCATAGATCGTAAAGTCCAGCATGCAGGTGCCGAAGCTCCAATGCCTCAACACCGAGAGCCGCGCGAACCAGAAAATGTAGAATGCCGTCATCACCGCCAGCGGCACCCCCACCACCGCCCAGCCCGGCATGGCCCGAACGCGCCCCACGGCCTCCCGCAGCCTCTCCCGGCCCGGCAGCGGCGCCCCCCAAAGCAGGAACCTCCAGACCACCAGCCCGGAAACCAGCGACATCATCGGGGCCCACGACAGCACCAGGACCTGCTTGCGCAGCTCCAGGAAAATCCCGGCCACAAGAAGCGGCACCAGCAGCAACCCCGGCAGCATCACCCGCCCAAGGTCCGCCAGCGCCGCACGCCGCGACGCCACAGCACCCGTCCGCACCGCCCACCAGGCCATCAGGTGCGCCCCGCCGATCAGCAGGTACGTCGAACGAAAGCCGTCGAAGAACAAATGCTCAAGGTGCCGCGTGCGGAAGTCGCCCTGGAAGAACCACTGGTAAAACGGGCTGCTCGACTCGTGGTACCACCAAACAAGGCCGATGCACACGGCCCCCGCGTACCCCAGCCAAATGGCCCACTTCTCAGGCAACCAGGGCAGCCACGCGCCAGGCTGCTGCGAGGGAATGCCCCCGGTGGGACACGTCGCCGGGGGCGATGGATTGGAAGGATTGGGCAAGGGGAGAGAGCTCCCGGGCTGGGGATGGGGCATGCCAGGGCCCGCTGGGGCACAAGCCACACCGGGTACCAGTCCGTCCCGGCGCGGAACGGGAGGTACGCCCATCGGCCGGGAGAGTCAACCCCTCACCCGGCCGCGGGGTCGAACCGGGCGCATCCCGTCACCCCGCAATGGCGGTCGCAGCCCGCCGTCGCCCCTTGCACGGGCCCCGGCCGGTCCTGCCAGCCGGTCAGTGAACGATCCAGATCGAATGGTCCACATCTGCGTCCGGGGCGATCGGAGCCGCCTCGGGATTGTAGATATACAGGTCCTTGCCGCTGATCCAACCCTCGGTGGCGCCGGCCGCATTGGTCAGGTGGACCTTGTACCATCCGTCTTCGGTGCGCTGGCTGACGACGAAGCGGTGCCCGGTGACGGCCTTGGCGACAACGGGGGAGGTGTTTTGCGTACCAGTACCCCGGGAGCCGTAGACGGGCACTTCGTGATAGTCCGCGATGTCGCGTGAATCGTTTCCGGAAAGGCGGTCGGTGTGGACGACGACGCTGCAAACGGGTTCGGCCGAAGTATTGACGACCTCCGAGAAGGCCGAACCGCTACTGATGAAGCCGCTGCGATGTGTGGCGACGGGGATCAACTTGACGGCATCGGCGTAAACACGTCCCGGACGGGAGGGATCTACCGGTCCCGTGACCGATTGCTCGCGAAGCTGCACGTGGTACTCCTGGCCGTATTCATAATGGTACTCGCCAAGGGAGACCCACGAGTTGGCGAAGGGTTCGCTCTTGTCGAACTCGACCCTGATGGTGTAGTCCGTGGCGCGGCTGGCGTCGTTGCCGTAGGAGTCCACGGAGATGTAATACGTACCGGGGGTGAGATCGTATTCGAAAGACCAGTCCGCGCGGATCAGGCAGTCGGTGTTGCTCATGCTCCCGAGCAGGTGGATGTCCACATCCTTGCCCGGATAGCCCGTGTGGTCCACTGAGGCGCGGATGCGGGTGTTGGTGTGGACGGTGAATTTGTAGATTCTCTCGGGTCCGAACTCGGGCAGGCCCGCGCCCGCAGGGGAGTAGGAGTTCCAGATGGAATCCCCGCCCACGGTCGTGTGGTGCGCCACGTACGGATTGGACTCAATAATATAGGGATCGGCGTGAAGCCCCGTGCCGCCCTGCGATGAGTCACCCCGCTGGTCGAGGAAGATGCCGGTGGTCCCTCCCGAGTGGGTGATCCGGTAGGCAACGTTCCTGGCGTTCGCTTCCGAGGGCCAGGTGGTGGCCACGATGTAGTTTCCGCGTTGTGGGGCCGTGAACGTGAAGGTTGCCACGTTGGCGAGGCTCCCGGTGTCTGCGTACTCGGTATGGCGGGTTCCCCTGCCTGCGAGCACGACGCTGTTGGGATCACCCATGGGACTGGAGGCGGTGCTTTTCGAGAGTGAGTCCATCCACGTCCCCTGCTCGGCGTAGCCCTCCGCCAGGCCACCGGAGGGGGTGCGGCTTTCGTGCGCTATTGAGGGGGGAAGCGGCAGCAGAATGCGGTACCAGTTGTTGTGCTGCGTTGCCACGAAGATATGATCGCGGGAGAGCTGCGTAATCACCGGATATCCGGTTGTATTCCCGATGCGCGTATTCAATACGGCGGAATTGACTCTCACATAGCGCAGGCAGGCGCGCGTGTCGCCCCAATAGAACTCATCATCCTCCCACCAGCCGTGGTAGTAGGGGCAGGTCCACAGGTTCGTGGCGCTGGAGCGCGCGACACCAAGGTGAAGGTGCGGCCCGGTCGAGTTTCCGGTATTGTTGGAGTAGGCTATATGCTGGCCCCGGGTGACGGACTGGCCGGGCCTCGGGATCACGCCTTGATAGTCAAGGTGCCAGAAATTGACGCGGTAAGTGTGCCCGCCCATGGAATGGCTGGTGAAGAGATAGTTCCCGCCGGCCGAATTGTCGTTTCTCGGGAAGTCCATGTATCGCGAGGTCAGCGTCCCATTGGCCATGGCGTAAAGGGGCGTCCCGTTGGGCATGCCGGTATCGGTGCCGGAGTGCAGATTATAGGCGTGCCCCGAGCCCGCCGTGGGATCGCCGCTGCGCCAGCCCATCCAGTCCGCCCTTGGGCCGGACCTGCGGTCGAGGTCGAAGGCGGAGGTCACGCGGTAGGTGTTCGGATTGTGCGGCCATCCAAAGCCTGGAGGCGACTGGGCAGGCTGGGCGGGTGCACTGCCCTGCGCTGCCAGAAGGAATCCCGCCGCCCCGGCAGCCAACAGTCCGTGAATCGCGTATCGCATCGTATTGCCTCCGGAGGGGCTTCTTCCGAAAATCATGGCTGCACCTCCAGGACTTGGAGGCGTGGCGCCGCGGTCTCGTCGAGGAAGACCACCGCCGCACCGCCGTTGGCCGGGCGCGGTTGCTCGCCAATACCCAGGTTGCGCGGGTTCTTCCCGTCCACGCCGATCGTGCGGATGGAGGAAAGCTCCGGCGTCTCCTGCGCCTCGTAGGCAATACTGTTGTCGCGAGGAAGCCAGACGATGGACTGGGACCGCCCGACCGGGATGTCGTAGGAGCCGGGCGCCAGGTTGGTGATCTGCTGGATCTTCCGGGTTTCGAGATCAAGCGTATGGAAGGCGCCGCGCCCCGAGCGGGACGAGATGAAGAGAATCTTGCTCCCGTCCGGCGAGAAGATCCCCGCGTAATCGTAACCGGCATAGTGCGTCAGGCGCTCTCCCGCGTCCGCCTCGAGGTCGTATAGATAGAGGTCGTTGTTGATGAGCCGGAGGAAATCGTCCGGCCCTTCGGCGCGTGAGGCGGCATCGTACGTCCAGTCGGGGGGATAGACGGTGAGGCAGAGCAGCCGCTCGTCCGGCGACCATGCAACCAGCACGGTGCGCTCGGGTATGTCCAGCAGCCGGCTGGAGTCACCCTCCACCACGTGTACCGAATAATCCGCGTCAATGAGCGCGACCTTCCTCCCGCTCGGGGAGGGATAGGCCCGCACGGCGCCCTCGGCAAGGAAGCGGTCCACCTGACCATCCCTCCCGAAGACGGCGATGTCCCCGATTGCCGGATCGCGGTCGTGCCCCCCGTCATGATGGTGGGGGTCCCAATCCGCCGGCATGAGCTTGACCACCGGGTGGTTGCCCTCCACCACCCCCAGGAACTCGCCTATCACGGCGCCGGGCGCCGGAGGGGCGAGCTTCTCCGTGCTCTTCTCCGCGGCATGGTGTTGAATCAATGCGCCGTCGTGCAGAAAGAAAACCGGTTCGGCCCGTGCGGAGGAGGCCACAGCGGCCAGGACGCACAGCCACAACAATCCGCCCAGCCCGGCCGCCCAGCCGCGGCCTGCCAAGATCGCTCTCATCCCTCACATCCTCCTTGTGAACAGCCTCGCGGGGCGTTGCCCGGAGCCAAAGACTCACGTGGCCCGGCCGCACGGGAAGTGCCTCCTGGGAAGTCTTTCCCGCGGAACTCAGAACGAACTTGGACCGCCACCGCCGAGCGGGCGCAAGCCCAATGCCGAAGGCAGCACGGCGCAGGGTGCATCTCCCGAGTCCGCTGGCCGGCGCTGCAGCCAAAGAGCCCAAATCAGCCGGCCATCGTTAAAAATACGGGCCTGCATGAGCTCCGAAAGCTCGCAATCCTTGCTTCCGCCCCAGGAAGACCCCGGTCTCGGGGATTCTCTGTCAGGAATTCTCTCAACACGGAGGCATGAAGGCATAGAGGCGGCCTCTCGGGTCGTCCGCCAGTTGGCTCTGACAGGCGAACTCGGGTAGAAAAAGGTTCAGGCCATTGCCTGCATCGCGGGTGGTCTCCGTGTCTCGTTTGTCCTCCACTCTGGTGGAGAAAAATCCGGAGCTGGTGCCAGCTTTCCGCTTCGAGGATATCCCAATCCCGTTCCACCCCGGCCGAGATTGTCAAGCAGTTGTGCTCAGCCCCCGCCCGGGGAGCATGCGCGGCGAGCAAGGGCAGTCGGGATTTCTGACGCCATCGGACCTCACGTGTTGGGAAGCACCACAGTCACTTCTCCTCAGACTGAATCGGCGGCGGCGTTTCCTGCCGCCGGCTGTCTCTTCGCGATGCTTCTCGCCAGGATGGCTATGGCTCCAAAGTAGACAAGGACCAGCATGGCCCAGAAAAAGTGGCGCACAACCAGCGGCTGATCACTCCAGGCCTCCGGCTGGGGTACCGCAATTCCGTTCGATAGCCAGACAAAAAGCAGGAGGAGAGCCGCCGGCACGGCAAAAAGCAGAGCCGCCCGCCGCCAGTCTTCACGAAAGAAGGTCAGCGAGGAACCGAAGGCGCCACACCCAAGAAAAAAGTAGACATTGGCGGAGTGTGCACTCTCTTCAAAAGGAAGCCCGAGCGCGAAAAAGACCTGAAGACCATCAGGAATGCCATGCCACCTGAT
>SLOM01000125.1 GCA_007132505.1 Candidatus Sumerlaeota bacterium | reverse complement strand
GAGAGAATTACCTGACCAGCGCGGTCATTGATATAGAAAATGGTTATTCCTACTTTGGGACGAATACGGCGCCCGGCCGCGTGGTCAAGGTCAGGACGGCAGGCGTGGGCACACTGGAACGTGTGGGTGCTGCCAGGCTCCTTCTGGTTCATCATGACTCCTGGGTGGATCAGGAAAACTATCTCACGAGTGCCGTCATTGACCCGGAGAACGGGTACGCTTACTTCGGGACGAACACCGATCCTGGACGCGTCGCCATGGTGGGACTGGGCGAAGGCAACGCGCCGCCGTTCCGTGTCGGCCGCATCACGCTGGAGCCGGGTGAGACGCACCTTCTCAGCGCCGTCCATGATGTCGAAACCAATCGGGCGTACTTTGGCACGGGTACTTCTCCCGGGCAGGTCGTTGCCATGCAGCTCCGGGGCGGCGGTCAGCCTCCCGTGCGGCTTGGGAGTCTCGAATTGCCCGGTGCCGAAAGACATCTGGCAGCCGCGGCGGTCGGGCTGGCCCAGGGCCATGCCTACTTCGGTACGGCCGAGGCCGGCACACCGGGGCGTGCGGTCCGGGTGGCTTTGGGGCAGAAGGGCTTCCTGAAGGGGACGCGCTTCCAAATGCTGGAGCCGGGCATTGTCGAATCGGTCAATATCTTCTCCCATGCCGCCGAGGGGAACCTTCGTCTGGCCATCTACGCGGACGGGGAGCCGAAACAACTACTCTGGCAGTCGGATATCGTTCCCGTGGAAGCAGCGGAGGAAATCAATTCCTACACCATCGAGGACGGCACGCCCAAATTCCTTCACCTTCCTGCTGGAAGCTACTGGCTGGCCTGGCAGACAGACACGAACATCCCGGTCACCAGCTATACGCAGGGCGCACAGGGAGAGGGATTTCTGATCCCCCTGTCCTTTGGTCCGGCTCCCGGTATTTTGCAGCAGTATGAGATCACCCTGACGTCGGAACGATGGACAAGCTTCATTACCTACTACACCGGCGAACTCACCCCTGGAGACGTCAACCGCGACGGATGCGTGGACTTTCAGGACTTCATGCTGTTGCTGGAGCACTGGGGCGGAGACTACATGGGGGCGCCCATGGACTTCAGCACATTCCTTCAGATGCTGGAAAACTGGGGGGTGGGCTGCTGATTTGTTTTGCCAGCCCGTGGTCTCTGCCGGCCGGCGCACTGTATAGATGTAGTACAAGCGGCAAATTCCTTCCCCGGAGGTGTTCTTCCATGTCTCTCACCATCATTTCTGTGCGCGGCCCTGCCGCGCAGGCTGCCGCGTCCTGCCTTCTCTTTCTCGTGGCTCTGATGCCGGTTGCTCCGGCCTTGGGAGGGGGCAATTCCTCCAACATGGAGATCGGTTCTGGCGACGGGCGGATACACGTCATTCCCTCGCTTGCGCCCTACTCCATCAAGAACGGGGAAACCCTGTCGGTCTCCGCCGTTGTTCGATCCGCGGAGCCGGTGTCTTCGGTCCAAGCCAATCTGGGTGGATTGGCGAGCATCACCCTTGAGCCTGATCCGCGCCGTGGTGGCGTCTCAACCGATGGCACCACGGGAATCTGGTCCGCCGAGTGGGTCGGCCAGGACCTCGAGCAGAGAGTCTATGCCGTCACGCTTACTGTCACGGACGCGGAGGGGCACTCTTTCACCGATCACACTCTGACGTTCAGCGACCCCGCCGCCGGCCACACAAGCCTCGGTACGACGGATTACCCTGCGGGCGGCATGCGCCGCATGGATTCAAAGGTCCTGCTGAATGAGCGCCATCCGAACGCTGCAGTAATAGACACGCAGAGCGGATACGCCTACTTTGGGTTGGGTACGACTCCCGGCCGTATCGTCAAGGTGGTGATCGGTGACGGCAAGGGGTATCCGAGGCGTGTCGGATCCGTGACGCTGGCTCCGGGCGAGAACAAGATTTCCTGCGGCGTGATAGACACGGCCAACGGCTATGCCTACTTCGGGACGGACACGGCTCCCGCCCGCGTCATCAAGATCCTCCTCGGCGAAGGCGACGACCCACCGCGGCGAGTGACGGGAAGGATGCTGTTCACCATAGTTCCGGCTGATCCCTTTCCCCTTATCGTATTCCACAACCATGCACGGAGCGCGGCCATCGATCCGGACAACGGCTACGCCTACTTCGGAACGGGCACGACTCCCGGAAGGGTTGTGAAGGTCAACCTCGGCGAAGGAGACATGTCGCCCTGGACAGCCGGATTCCTGGACCTGGCCCCAGGGGAAAACAATCTCACGGCCGCAGTCATGGATCCCGTAAACGGCTATGCGTACTTCGGCACGCATCCGGATATGTTGCCGGCGCATGTGGTCAAGGTCGCCGTCGGAGACGGCAGCACCCCGATGCACCGTATAGGTTCAGTCGCCCTTGAGTATCAGGTTACCATGCCGGGCGGGACTGTAATCGGTATGTTCGACGGTCCACCAGGCTGTGGCGTGATTGATCCGGCCCGCGGGCAGGCATGGTTTGGAATCAACGGTATCAACGGCAGAGTGGTAAAGATAAGCCTCGGGGCGGGTGCTGCGCCGCCTGTTCGTCTCAACGCGGTGGGGCTTATGGCCGGGGAAGGGCACCTGCGCAGCGCGGTCATGGATCCGGCCGGTGCCCATGCATACTTCGGCACCGGCACGGGGCATGGCGACGATGTCAGCAGAGTTGTCAAGGTGTCGCTTGGTGTTGGAGATGCCCGGCCGGACCGCGTAGGGGCGGTGACGCTGGATAGCGTGTCTGAGTTGTATCTGGACAGCGCAGTGATTGATCTGCAAACGGGTCATGCCTATTTCGGCGCCAACGGTGCTCAAGAATCCCGCGGTGCGAGCATTGTCCAGATCGGGCTCGGAGCCGGCAGTGATCCACCGTCACGGATTAACCGCGCATTGCTCGCTTCCACGGTGGGCGCAGCGTCGGGGAACGAGACCCAGCTCACCAGCGCCGTGAGGAATCCTGAAACGGGGCAACTCTTCTTCGGCACGAATAGCATGCCCGGCCGGATCGTAAAGCTCGACACCGGGGGAGCGCAATGCCCACCAACACGCCACTCCGCCGCCGCATATGTGGCCCCGGGCGGCCTTTTTTCGGGAGTATTCGACCCAGTGCTGGGGTGTCTGTTTTTCGGCTCCGCGGATTCACCCGGCCAGGTGTCCAAGTATACTCCAGGCCTGGCAGCCCTCGCGCCCCAACGGATAGGACATGTTGAACTGGATCCCGGTGAGGCCGGCCTCTGGGGTGCCGTGGTGGATCCAGAGAATGGTTATGCCTATTTCGGGACGAACACGTCCCCCGGCCAGGTAATTAAGGTTTCCCTCGGCGATTCTGTGGTTGAGTGGCCAACGCGCGTCGGAGCGGTGACTCTCGAATCCGGCGAAAACTACCTGAGCTGCGCTGTGATAGACACGGAAAACGGTCACGCCTATTTCGGCACCTACACCAACCCCGGCCGTGTTGTAAAAATAGCCCTGGGCGATGGCGACAATCCTCCCACCCGGCTCGGAGCTGCCACGATGGAATACTCGCGGTATATCCCGGATCTGGGCTGGACAACGACGCAGGAAAGCTACCTGAGTTGCGCTGCTATCGACATCGAGCGTGGTCATGCGTATTTCGGTACGGACACGGTGCCCGGCAAGGTAGGCATGGTCGCACTGGGCCAAGGGGAGAATCCGCCATCCCGTATTGGAGCCCGTACACTTGACGCTGGAGAGGACTGGCTCCGCAGCGCGGTCTTCGATCCGGAGCGCGGGCATCTCTATTTCGGGACCAACACCACGCCGGGGAGGATCGTGAAGCTTGCGCGCGGCCCAAACAGCTCACCACCTGTCCGCCTGGGCGCGCTCGAGCTCCCGGAAGGGGAAGATGCTCTTGTTTCCGCCGCGATTGATCCGGAGGGAGGCTACGCCTACTTCGGCACGGCTGAAGCAAGCACCCCGGGGTCCGTGGTCCGGATCGCACTCGGTCACAAGAACTTCCTGCATGGCATGCGTATAGACATTCCGGAGGACGCAATAATCGAGGAGGTTCTTTTCTACACCTATGCCTCCGGTGGGAGCTTCCGGCTCGCCATTTACGACGACGGCGAGCCGAAGCAGCGACTGTGGCAGTCGGCCTCACTCCCGGCGCACCCGTCCGGTGGAGAAAATGGTGTCACGATCGCCGGGGGCACCCCATCCTCGCTCCTTCTGCCGGCAGGCACCTACTGGGCCGCCTGGCAGGTGGACACGAACGAACCCACCGCCAGCTATACGCCGGGGAGCGAGGGTGACGGATTTGTCGTGCCACTGGACTACGGGGCTGCCCCGCCCACAATCCCCTATTGGCGCGTCACGAGCACAAGCGACCTCTGGACGCTCAGCCTCGCCTACAATCCGGCCAGCTTCATGCCTGGAGACTTCAACTACGATGGCTGCGTGAACTTCCAGGATTTCATCATCATGCTCGAGAACTGGGGCCAGGAATACATGGGCACGACCATGGACTTCACCGCCTTCATTGCGCTGCTGGAGAACTGGGGCGTGGGCTGCTGATTTGGCAAGCTGCTGGCCTGAGAGTGCCGTTCTTTGCTTGACATGGCAGGAAGGCCAATAAGCATGAATGTAATTCTGCAACAACTGCAGAGAGGAGTTCCACCCATGCGGCTCCCTTGCTCTTCTCTTTCGCGCCTTCGCGGCTGCACCCTTGGCCTTGCTTTGCTCCTCCCGGCGGTGGGGCTTTCCAGCCCCCTTGGCGAGGCGGCAGCCGGAAGCCAGGCCGTGGGAGTGGGTGACGGCCGAATCCACGTCATCTCCACCATCGAACCCTACTCGATCAAGAACGGCGAGACGCTGACCGTCAGTGCCATCATCAGCGCGTCGAGGCCTGTGGCCTCGGTGGAGGCGAACCTTGGCGGGCTGGCCACCGTGACGCTCGAACCGGACGCGGCACGCGGCGGACTCTCGGCGGACGGCACCACCGGCGTCTGGAGCGCCGAGTGGACCGGCCAGGGCCTCGAGGAGAGGGTGTACGCCGCCACGCTCACCGTAACCGACGGGACCGGTCACGCGTTCACTGACCACACGCTCGTCTTCAGCGATCCTGCCGCCGGTATCTCCGATCCCGGCACCACGAACTACCCCAACGGCGCTATGAGGCGCATG
Organism: Candidatus Sumerlaeota bacterium; assembly: GCA_007132505.1. Lineage (GTDB taxonomy): Bacteria > Sumerlaeota > Sumerlaeia > SLMS01 > SLMS01 > SLMS01. The sequence goes on along the minus strand of SLOM01000125.1, from coordinate 1,032 downwards.
GACGCGGAGGCGTTTGTGTCAGAGTTGGACCTGCAGGCCGCCGTGATAGACCCGGAGAACGGATACGCCTACTTCGGACTGGGTACCACGCCCGGGCGGGTCGTAAAAGTGGCCCTGGGCGGTGGAGGCGATCCGCCACACCGTGTCGGCGCGGTGACCTTCGAGCCGGGAGAGGACGACATCACCTGTGCGGTGATCGACCCGGAGAGCGGTTACGCGTATTTCGGGACCGGTACCCTCCCCGCCTACGTGGTGAAGGTCGCGCTCGGAGAGGGGGAGGCTCCGCCCCGTCGGGTTGCCGCCACGCCGCTCGAAAAGTGGACTTTCATTCCCCACCCCCATCCGGGCACGTGGTTTTTCCTTCCCTTGGGCCCTGCTGGTAGTGCGGTCATAGACTCGGCGGCTGGGTACGCCTATTTCGGCATGGATGCCGACCCGGGAGTCGTGGTGAAGATCGCCCTCGGCGAAGGAGAGGCTCCGCCGATGATCGCACACACGCTCCAGCTCGATGAGGGGGAGAATTACCTCCGTACTGCCGTGATAGACACGGAAAGTGGTTACGCATATTTCGGGACTCACACAACTGTGGGGCAGGTGGTGAAGATTGCACTGGGCGAGGGGGGCGAGGCGCCCCTACGCATCGGAGCCGCCACCTTGGGACATTACGTGACCGTTCCAGACGTCGGTATGATCCCGATCCCCGACGGTCCTCCTTCAACCGCGGTCATAGATCCCGCAAGCGGTCACGCATACTTCGGGACGGAAATTGGCTTTGTCGTGAAGGTGGCTCTGGGCGAAGGGGACAATCCACCCGTACGCCGGAACAGGGCGACCCTCAGCGAGGGGGAGGGCTATCTGCGCAGCGCGTTGATAGACGCCGCCAACGGGTACGCCTATTTTGGCGTGGGAGGTCCTCCTGACCAGATCGAGGCGGGCGAGCGGCGCATCGTCAAGGTGGCCCTCGGGGAGGGAAATGCGGCTCCCTCGCGGGCCGCCGTGCTCGAATTGGAGGCGGGAGCGGAAGCCTTCCTG
>SLOM01000238.1 GCA_007132505.1 Candidatus Sumerlaeota bacterium | reverse complement strand
GCTCGGGCGGCAGGTCACCCGCACCCAGACCAACCGTGATGACCTTGCCCTGCAACTCTCCATGCCCGAAGCCGGTGCCAAAAAAGGCGGCAGGTCCCAATGGCGAGTCGGGATGGATCGCGGCAGCCCGGAGAAAGCCCTCACCCGGCTCCAGCCAGATGCGGTTCAGCCGTTCTGGCGGCGCGTCCCCCTCGCCCACGGAAACCTTCACCACAGCGCCAGGCTCCCGGTTCGTTCCGATATAGACATGACCTGAAGCCGAGTCAATGACGGCACTGGCGGGAGGGCCGTCCGGAAAGGGGACGTAGTCACCAATGATGGGATTGTATAACATGACGCCAAGCCAGGCAGCTCCAACGCGCTCGGGAGCCGCATCGCCTTCGCCGAGCGCAACCTTCACCAGCCAGCCCGAACTCGTGTGGGCTGCGAAGTAGGCATAGCCTTGCTCCGCATCTATCGCGGCGGCGCGAAGATAATTTTCTCCCTCTTCAAGGACACGATAGCCGGCCACCTGCGGCGGAGCGCTGCCCTCGCCAAGGGCAACCTTCACCACCCGGCCCGGAGCCGTATCCGTCCCGAAATAGGAGTAGCCATTCTCTGCGTCAATCACTGCGCTGCTGAGTTTATTGTGGTGTACATGGAGGGGTGACCCGCCAACCCACATTGTGCTTACCGTAAGGGCGGAATTCACCCGCCGGGGCGGCTCATCCCCTTCCCCGAGCGCCACCTTCACCACCCGGCCGGGCGCGGTATTGGTGCCGAAATAAGCATAGCCGTTGGCCGGATCAATGACGGCACTGGTCAACCCATTTTCCCCATCCTCGAGCGTGATGGCGCCAACACGCCGGGCGGGCTCAGTGCCCTCCCCAAGCGCTACTTTGACCACGCGCCCGGGAGAGGTCCCCGTGCCGAAGTAGGCGTAGCCCCTTTCCGTATCAATGACGGCGGCCTCGAGGTCGCGTTCGGTAAGAAAGACCTCGCGATCCAGCCGGCGCATCCCTCCGTTGGGATAGTCCGTGGTTCCGGGCTCCCAAGGGCCGGCAATCGGATCTGTAAAGGTGAGCGTCCCGTCCGTGAAGGAATGCCCCGCCGCGTCGGTCACGGTAAGCGCCACGTTGTAGATACGCTCTTCGAGACCCTGCGCGCGCCACTGGCCGGTCCAGACGCCCGTTGTGGCGTCGGCGGAGACTCCGCCGCGGGTGGCGTCCGGCCGCAGAATCACGGTTGCCAGCCCGCCCAATTCGGCCTGCACCGAGGCCACCGGATGCCCGGAGCGGACAATTGCGCTTATGGTCAGGCTGTCGCCGTCTTTGATGGAGTAGGGGGTGAGGGAGGGGATGATGTGAATCCGGCCGTCGCTGGTGCCGATCGGGGTTACGGATTGTGTTTCTCGCGGTGGATCGTCCGATGCCGCGGGGTCGTCCCGCGCCAGGGAGATGGGAACAAGGGCAGCGAAGAAGAGAAAGGTACAGAGTGCCGCGAGAAGCCTGCCACGCGGCACGGTGCGGAGGTGGGTGAGCGGCATGGAAAAACTCCCAAAGAACAGAAAAAAGTTGGGCAGCAATAGGACCCTCCCGCTCAGGTCCGATCTGTCAAGGTAAAGCAGGGCTGTTCAGTGTACCGGCCGGCAATTGTCCAAAAGGCACCGGACGAGTAGCCCAGCCGCGCAGGCAATTGATAATGATAGACTTGCGGTTCCTCAAGGGACAGAGACGCATGTGGACCGCATAGGGGAAACCCCCTGCCATGATGGCCGGGCGGTTCCACATTCCGAAAAAGTGCCTCCTTAGCACCCTCTCCACCAGTTCTCCAGCAGGGCCACGAATGCGCCGAAGTCCATGAACGTTCCCATGTACTCCTGCCCCCAGTTCTCCAGCAGAATGACGAAGTCCCGGAAGTCCACACACCCATCCTGGTTGAAATCACCGGGGATGGGCAGGGGTGGAGGTGTGGGCAGTGTGACTTTCACGATTTGGCCCGGAGAAGCGCTGTTGCCGAAATATGCGGCCGACCCGTCCGGGGCGATCACCGCGCTGGTCAGGTTCGCCTCACCCGGTTCGAGAACGATGGCCGAGGCACGCTCGAATTCCTGAAGGTCCACCTTCACCACCTGGCCGGGATTGGTGCCCATTCCGAAGTAGGCGGCGGACCCGTCCGGCGCGATTACCGCGGCCCAGGGCGGGCCGTCCGCATGCGGGAGCTCAAGGCTTTCCGCTCGTTCGAAGTTGGTGAGGTCCACCTTGATGATGCGGCCGGGGATCGTGTTCGTGGCAAACCAGGCCGCCGAGCCGTCCGGCGAGATGACCGCGCATTCCAGCCTGTCCTCGCCCTCCGGCAGCGTGATCGTGTCAACACGTTCGAAGGTGAGAAGATCAACCTTCACCACCTGCCCGGGGAAGGTGTCGGTCCCGAAGTACGCGGTGCTGCCATCGGGGGAGATAACGGAACTCCGGAGGTAATCCTCTCCGGGGGGCAGCACAATGGACTCTTCCAGCTCCAGGGTGTCCAGATTCACCTTCACGACGCGGCCGGGGGAGGTGCCGGTCCCGAAATACGCCGCCGAACCGTCCGGGGCGATAACCGCAGTATTGAGAACGTTGTCCCCGAACGGGAGCACCAGATCCCCGGCCCGCTCGAAGTCCACGAGGTTGATCTCTACAACGCGGCCGGGGGTGGTGTTCGTGCCGAACCAGGCCTTGGCGCCGTCCGGAGAGATAATGGCACTGCGGGGTGCGTTCTCTCCCCCGCCGAGGGTAATGGCGTTCACCCGTTCAAAGGAATCAAGATCGAGTTTCACCACCTGGCTGGGAGCGGTGCTCGTGGCGAAGTAGGCGCTGACGCCGTCCGGGGACATCACCGCGCTGAGGAGGAAGTCTTCCCCTTCCTCCAGGACGATGGCACTGTCGCGGGCAAAGGGCTCCTCCGGCTCCCCCGCTGGCGCGCCCTGGCCTGCATGGACGGCGATAGACAGTCCCAGAAAAGCGCAGCCAGCCTTCAGGTTTGAACACGTGTATCCACAAGGCATGACCCATGAGCCTCCTGCAGAAATGGCCTTCCGGTTCACCGTGAATCCGCCCAAAAGCCGACCCGGCGGTCAAGAACAAAGCAGGGCCCGCCTGTCCAAACTGCGGAGAACAGGCGGGCCGTTTGAAGTCACACAGGGTACAATGGGCGCGGGCGCAGGGCGGTCAACAGCCTGCTCCCCAGTTTTCCAGCACCAGCATGAAGGTAGCGAAGTTCATCAGCACGCCCTGGTACTCCTCGCCCCAGTTTTCGAGGAGGACGATGAAGTCCTGGAAATTTACGCACCCGTCGCCGTTCAGGTCACCGGGTATGGGCTCCTCCGCAGCCGGCGGGAGGGTGACTTTGATGATGCGGCCGGGATTGATGGAAAGGCCGAAGTAGGCCGCCGAACCGTCCGGGGCGATCACCGAGGAGACAACGTTGTTCTCTCCGGTTTCGAATACGACCTTGCCGGTTTGCTCCATCGTTTCCCGATCAACTCTCACCACGGACCCGGGGCTCGAATGGGTCCCGAAGTAGAGGGCGGAACCGTCCGGCGCCATCAATGCGGTCCACACCTGGTTGGTTGCGTCGAGTGCGTAGGTGTCGATTCGCTGGAACGGCGAGGCACTCACCTCGATGTAGTATGCGAATGAGCACCCGAAGTAGATGCGGGAGCCATCGGGTGAGATGGCTGCACTGTGTATATTCGACTCATTACGGTCGCGGGTGAAGGTGATGGCTGACGTGCGCGTGAAGGTCTCGAGGTTCACCTTGATTGCCCGCGCATCAAACCGCAGGCTACCGAAATAGGCTGTGGAACTGTCCGGTGAGATGACAACGGAGGTCAGCATGTCCTCCAGCGGGGGAAGGGCGAGAACGGCCTGGCGTGTGAAGGTCTCCAAGTCCACCTTGATCACGTAGGCAGGAGCTGTGTCGGTTCCGAAATAGAGCGCGGATCCGTCCGGAGGGATGGCAGCACATCGCAGGTTGTCCTCGTTTTCATTGAGGGTGATGACCCCAACACGCTCGAAGGTCCCGAGGTCTATTTTGACCACTTTGCCCGGGGAGGTCTCGGTCCCGACGTAGAGTTCCGAGCCGTCCGGCGTCATGGCGGCGGAGATAAGGGGGCCTTCGCCGGTCTCCAGCGTCAGGACGTCCACGCGTTCAAATGCTTCGAGGTCCACTTTGATTATCTTGCCGGGATTGGTACCGGTGGCGAAGTAGGCATGGCTGCCATCAGGCGTGATGACGGCGGCGCGGAGGTTGCGCTCGCCTGTTTCCAGTTCGAGGTAATCAACACGTTCAAAAACCGGATCTCCATCGGATCCGAAGCCGGGTTTCGGTATTCCGGCGGCAACCGTCACCATCACGGCGCACACCAGCAGGAAAGGGAAGGACGTGAGGCGTAAAAGAACCTGGGACCGCCTGGACATGACTAAACCTCCTTTTGCGAGTAAGTGCCATCCATGTGAGAATGGGAATTGCAAACTCCCGTTTGTGGGTGCGGAGCGCGATGGCTTCCGGGTTCATGGAGACAGCGGGCACTGCGCTAGTGGCACCCCGCTCCCCAATTTTCCAACAGAGCCATGAAGGCTCCGAAGTCCATGAAATACCCCATGTATTCCTGACCCCAGTTTTCCAGAAGCGCAACAAAGTCCTGGAAATCCACGCACCCGTCCCCATTGAAGTCGCCGGGGATGGGTTCGGTGGCTTCTGGCGCAAGGACGGGGAGAATCATCTTCACCACGCGGCCCGGGCTGTTGTCCGTCCCGAAAAGGGCCCTGCTCCCGTCGGGCGTGATGACAGCACTGCGAAGCAGATCTTCTCCGGCATCGCAAACATGTGATTCAACCCGGCTGAGGGCATGAAGATCAACTTTCACCACCTGCCCGGGTGAGGTTGCTGTTCCGAAATAGGCCGCACTGCCGTCGGGAGCGATCACAGCACTTTCGAGCAGGTTTTCTCCCGGTTCGAGCGTGAGGGCGCCTGCCCATCCGAAATTCTCCAGACCGAATTTTATGATCCTCCCCGGGGATGTCATTGCCCCGAAGTACGCTGCGGAGCCGTCCGGTGCGATGACGGCGGACTGCAGACGCTCATACCCTGGAAGAAGCGTGATTGTTGCGCTCCGTCTGAGGCCCGGAAGGTTTATCTTCGTCACACGCCCCGGACTGGTCCACGTGCCGAAATAGATGGCGGAGCCGTCCGGCGCCATGACGGCGCTGACGAGATATGATTCGTTCTCCCTCAAGGTGAGTTCCCGCAGACGCTCAAGCTCGGGGACGGCGACCTCGACCACGCGGCCCGGGGTGGTCATCGTGCCAAAATAGATTCTGGTCCCCTCGGGGTTGATCGCAGCCGAGGTCAGTCCGGTCTCCCCACTTTCCAGAGTAATGGAGCTGACGCGCTCGAATGGGGAGAGAGAGACCTTCACCACCCTGCTTGGCGAATCGTAAGTCCCGAAGTAGGCGTGCCTTCCGTCCGGCGCCATGACGGCGGAAGTCACGAAGTTCTCATCTTGCTCGAGCGTGACCACACCGGTCCTCTCCAGGGTCTCAACATCCATCCTGATGATTCGGCCCGGGCTCGTAAAGGTTCCGAAGTATGCCGTGCTGCCGTCGGGGGAGATCACGGCAGTGGCGAGCCGGCTCTCTCCCGAATCCATGACGGCGGCGCCGGTGCGGGTGAGTGTTGGCATATGCACGGTCACGATGCGGCCCGGGACCGTGTAGGTGCCGAAAAAGGCTGTGTTGGAGACAACCGCACCGCACATGGGCAGGTCTTCACCCTCGGCCAGTGTCTCCGTGCCTGTGTGCGTGAAAGTGTTGAGATCAATCCTCACGACCCGGCCGGGTGAATTGTATGAAGCGAAGAGCGCGGCAGACCCAGCCTGGTGCAGCACCCCGCCCCGCAGCCCGCCGGTGCCTGCCGGCATTTCGATGCTGCCCTCGCGGGTGAAGGAGATCAGGTTCACCTTCACGACCTGGGGAGGACTCGCGCTGGTGCCGAAATAGGCGGCGGAACCTATGGCGTCCATCACCGCTCCGGTGAGATAGTCTTCGAAAAACGGAAAGGTGATCGCAGCGTCGCGGACCCAACCGGCGGTATTCACCCTGACGACGCGGCCGGGGGCCGTATTCGTCCCGAAGTAGAGATAGGAGCCATACGGAGTGATCAGCGCCGTCCGGAGGTC
>SLOM01000112.1 GCA_007132505.1 Candidatus Sumerlaeota bacterium | reverse complement strand
CATCTTCCCTGCCCTCGCGAAAATGCGGTCGCGGGGCGGGTACGTTACCCCTCCGCTCTTGAAGCCGGCATCAGGGGTGGCTGAGAGAACCAACGAGCGGTCCGTCCACGAGTGACCGGTCACGTCCGTCACGGTCACGGCGACAGCGTGGGCATTCTCCTCGAGGCCTTCGCACTCCCATTCGGCCTGCCAGACGCCCACGCTACCTTCGGTCGTGATGGTGCCAAATGCTGCGTCCGGCGCGAGGGCCACCATGGTCAGCCCGCCGATGTTTGCAGTGACCGACGCCACGGGCTCCTCGCTCCGCACGAGCGCCATGATCCGGACCGTGTCGCCATTCCACGCGCTGCCTGTGTCCATCCCGGGGATGACGCGGATGGCGTGGTCGCCGGAGCCACCCGGGCCCGCCCCCTCTTCCGCCAGTGTTCCGGCGAGTGGGAGCAGGGGGTTCCCCGCCGCGCGGGTGGGTTGCAGGTATCCTGATGCCGCCACCAGGAGCGGAATCGCCAGCCAGAGGGCCATCATACGTCTCACGTTCATGTCCTCAAGTGCCTCCATGCACCATGTGTATTATTCCGGTATGTCTATACTCGCACCGGAGGGAAGGGGGTACCGGCCGGCCGCGGGGCGGGCAGGGGCGGAGAGTACGGGCGGGGGCGGATGTGGCGCTCAGCCCGGGGGGCATGTTGTTCCGCTGGTGGGGAAGCGGGGCGGGTCCGTGACAGGGGCCAGCGAGATCTTCTCCGGCGGGCCGGAAGAAAGACGCTCCAACTTCGGAGAAATGGGCGAGACATTGCCCCGTCCTCACAGGGTCTCACTGTGTCACCCTGAAGGGAGGCTGCTTCCTTACCTGCGGGTCAACAACAATCCAGCCACTTTTCCGCATCTCGGGGAGACCCCTCTGTGGCCCGGAGCCGCTTCCCCGCTGGACAAACCCCGGCACGGTGGGTATCGGTAAACTTGTGTGAGGGGGTGAGCCTGCCCTGCTGATTTTACGCCGGATTTCCGCGAAGACGATGAGACACCATCTGGCCCTTCTGCTGGCCGCCGGCCTTGCGGCGGTCCTCTTGCCCGTAACGGCAGGAGCGGACCGCATCACGCTGGCCAACGGCCACGTCGTCGAGGGACAGGTGCTGTCCGAGAGCAGAGAGGGTGTTCGAGTCCGCACCGCGGGGGGCGTCCTGACGCTGGACCCGTCCTCGATCGTTGAGATCGAGCGGGTGGAGGACTTCGAGAACACGCTGATGAACGCAGAGACGGCCTTCCGCAGGCGGCGGGCGCTGGACGCCTTCGCGCTGTTGGACGAGGCCCGGATCCAGGGCGCCCCCCGCGAGCTCATCCGTGAGGTAATCGAAAAACACAACGGCGGCATCCAGGGCACCATACACGCCATGGAGCGTGAGGAGGACAAGCTGGCCATGCGCCGTGTGCTGCGCCGGGCCATGTACGAGGACCTGCTCACACCCCGTGCGCTCTTTCACGCCTCGCAGAACTTTTTCCTGCTCGACGATTGGACCTCCGCCGCGGAAGCCATCGAACGGATGCCCGAGGACGAGATCTCCGGCGATCCGGTGCTGCGGAGCTGGGTGCTTGATTTCCTCCGCAAGCACGTGCGCCGGCAGCTCGCCTCTGGCAACTTCGAGGCGGCGCTGTCCGAGGTGGAGCGGATGCGCCGGCTGACCGGCGAGGGCCCCGGCACGCAGGTGCCCCTGGTTTTGCTCTCCCACGTGGCGGCCGCGCGTGAACGCCACGAGTTCGGCCGCGCCTTCGAGGTGCTGGCGGAGGAACTGTTCATCGAGGTGCCCGAAATCGCCCGCAACCGCACGGTGTACACGATTGAGGCGCTACGGCAGTGGGCGGAAGACACCGGCAGATACCGCGAGGCCCGCGTGAGCCTCCGCCCCATCCGCGATGTCTTCTTCATGGAATACATGGCGGCCCGCAACGACCTGCTGGCGGCTGAGGCGGAGTACCTGCTCGCTCGCGCCCAGCCCGCGGAGGCCTTCGAGCTTCTGTCCGAAGTGCCCGAAGGCGAGCGCAGCGCCGAACTCAAGGAAATCGCCCTCCGTGCCGAACACGGGAAGCGTATGGAGGAACTCCGGGGCGGCGACCCGCTTGAGCGCCTCCGCCACGGCCGATGGGCCGCCGAGCAGGGGTTGCATGACGAGGCACTGCAACTCTTCGAGGAGGCCCGCGCCAACCCGAACCTGCGCGACATCAGCGATCAGCTCATCGAAAACACGCGGCGCAAGCGGGACACGGCGCTGCTCGACAAGGCCCAGAAGGCTTACGACATGGGGCACCTGCACGACGTCATGAGCCACACGCACCGCATCCTCGCCAATCCCGAGGTCGGGAGTGCCCTGTCCGAGGAAGCGGAACGGCTGAAGGACCTCGCCCGCAGGTCCATGCGCCGGGAAGCAGAGGAACGCCCCTACATGGCGGAGGTCTTCTTCCAGCAGGCCGAGCGGGCCCACTTCCTCCAGCGGAACGAAGAGGCCTTCAACCTGCTCAACATGATCCTCGAGCGCTACGCCGACACCCCGGCGGCCAGCCGCGCCGCGGATCTCTACCCCTCCGTGGTCCGGTCGCTCGAAATCTCCTATCTGGAGGGGCGCATTGCGGAGATTCCCGCGCACCGGCCAAGGCTCGAGGCACTTCAGGAGATGGACCAGCTCGGCGACGAGGTCAGCGAGCTGCTCGAGGCGCTCCAGTCCCAGACCTATTGACCCCCCGTGGGCCCTCCCCCCTGAACTGACCCGCCCAAGGAGGAAGTGCCCAACCCATGAACCCATCCGACGTCCCCCGTCCCCGTGTCGTCCGCCGCCACACCGCCGTACCCGGAAAGATCTCCGTCGGCGACTGGGCCGAGGTGGAGCTGCAGCCGGGTCTGCTGGATTTCCTTATGCAGAAGGACCGCCAGGACCTGCCCCCCGTGGGGCATCGCACCCACCCGATGACAGGCATCCCCATCGGGCTGGCGGTGGACGCCGCCATTGTTGCCACCTCCGGTGCGGAGACGGGCGTGGACGTGCTGCGGCACTGCGAGGCGACTTTCGAATCCGCCATCGCGCGGGATCAGGCGGCGCTGGCACGCGGTGAGGTGGTGGAGCTGGGCCGCCGGCACGTGAAGGCAAATGCCACGGTGACCTCGCTCGAGGATGGGAGGCTGCTGACCCGGGTCAGCGTGGTGCTGGTCCGCACCGTTGGCGGCACGGAGCCACGCGCGCAGGAGCTGGAGAAGTACTTCGCCCGCTAATCCCACCTGTCCGGTGAGGGACGCGACCGCACCGTCCCGCCGATCACGGCAGCCGCACCGAACAGAATGAGGTCCTTGATCAGGTACTGACCGTGAATGCTCGGGACAAGGAGCGAGCCGTCGAAGGTGATGTCAGTCTGTATCATGAGGGCCAAGGCCGTGCCGGGCAGCCTTATGAACAGCAGCAGCAGGCCGATCCGGATGAGCCGGCGCCGCAGCAGACAGAACCCGATGGCGGCCTCCCAAAGGCCCAGCAGGGGAACCGTAACGGAGGGGTCACCGAAATACACCGTCTCCGCGATCAGGGACGTGGCGGACTCGTAGCCGAAAACCTTGAGCAATCCCAGCCAGATGAAGAACCAACCCAAGCCCACGCGGTGCAGGTAATGCCCATAACGGTGCATCCAGGCATTGATGTCCCTGTCTATTTGCTCGAACCGTTTGCGTTCCGCCACCCGGCCGTTCATGGCAATCCCTCCTTTGGAGAGATCACGCTGGAAGGGTAATCCCGGTGTGCCCGCCACGCAAGCGATAGCGGGCGAAATCGTGAAGAATCAGTGCAGAAGCCAGCCGTCAGATGGTGGCGGCGCGGTGGGGAAGCCGAGTACCTCGATCTCCTTGATGACGGGCGCCCGGAAGGCCCTTCCGGCTCCGTCCGTGTCCGCTGTGGGGTGGTCCACGGGTGACCACTGGTCCCGGAATTCGAGAGTGTTGGCAGAGACCGGGTGCATCACGATGTCCAGTTGCGTGACGGCCTCCGCCACGAGGGATTCTCCCTCCTCGGGGAGCCATCGCACCACCGACGCGGCGGGACCGGAGACAGGCGCGGACTGGCCGAAAGGGCCAGTTGTCAGGCCGTACACCGCGAGTGACCCGTTCACGTAAACGTCGTGATTTTGAAAGGCGCGGTGAGGTCCGTCCGGGCCATGGCCGGCGAACACACGGAGCTCCTGAATGTCCACGGGCTCATCGAAACTGTAGCGCAGACGGAGCGGCACGGGCTGGGAGTCACCGAGGCGGGTCGCCCACGTGTCCTCGTCGAACTGACCGTTGGTGAGTCGGCTCGTGTCGGTTGAGAAGTTGTGCAGCGCGCCGGAGACAATCACGCCCTGCTTGCCGCGCAGCAGATTGTCACTGCCCACCTGCACGGGCAGATCTGCGTCGGAGGCGGCTCCCCAAACGGGTGCGTCCGGCCCGGGATCGAGTGGCGGGACAGGCTCCCCCACCGTGGGTGTCAGATCGCGAAAACGTGCGTAGGAGGGCTTCTGCTGGGCGCGGTTGCGCGTGATGAGGCCCCAGCGCTCGGTGGGGGCCCACTCGTCATACTTGAACCAGAAGTAGCGCTCCACATAGGGGGGGTCATCGGGGTGGACGGGATCGGTCAGCTCGTCCATCAGGCGGAAGGACTCCTCGAGCCGGTTGGCCTGCACGGCATCGGAGTTGTGCGCGGAGTTCCACCCGAGTTCGGTAATCCAGACCTTCTTGTGCCGGTCCCCGAACTCGTTCATGATGGATTTCACGCGCTGGTTCATGAAGTCCCTCAGGCTGAAGTGGAACTGACTGTCTATCCGGCTGTACTCCTCCTGATAGGGGTGCACCGCGACCACGTCGAAGGGGTAGTGCCCACGCTCCGTCCGGTAGTCCTGAATGGCCGGCTCCTCGTATATCTTGCGGAGGTAATTCTGCCCCGTGCGCAGGCCCTTGGGCGAGATGCCCCCATGCAGGACGGTGGCACCGGAGTCTATCTCCTTGATCGCGTCGTACGATTCGATGAGCAACTGGGCGTAGGGTTCGGGGTCTATACGGACGTAGAATTCCGGCACCGCAAGATCCTGCTCGTTCCAGATTTCCCATGCCTGGATGGAGTTCTGGCGGTTGGCGTAGTGATTGACGATCTGCCGGGTCCGGGCCACATAGCGCTCGCGGAAGGAATCCGTCGCCCAGTCCGAGGGGCCGCTATGGGGGAGCGATTGGTAGGCGATCAGGCCGAGGACCTCGATGCCGCGTTCCGCCAGTTCATCCACGATGTAGCCATACTCGCGGTAGGGGATGTTCCCCTGCGCGTTCGTGATGAATTCGATGCGCAGCATGGAGACATTCAGGTAGCGCAGGTCGTCCAGCAGGCGCGTCGAAACGTCTATCCCCGTCTCGAAGTGGTAGGGCTGGATGGTGGTGCACTTGAGCTCGGGGCGGACGTGATCCGCCCGCGCCGGAGATGATGCCGCAAGGAGCAGCAGGACCAGCGCAGCAATGATGTGAAACACGATTGGGAGCCTCCCTCCTTGCGGCCGAAATCGGTGCAGATCAGCCGGCCGTGAACCGCCGGCCCTCCTCCAGCATGGCAAGGTAGTTTTCCAGCGGAATGTAGGTTGTGATGGAATTGCCGCTTCCAAGGGCATAGCGCCCGCCTGCATGGCAATGCTCGAGGATGGTCCGTACGCGGGAGCGGACCTGCTCCGGCGTGGCACGGGACAGGAAGTCCACGTCAACGCCCCCGATGATGCCGATGCGGCCGCCCCAGCGGTCCCACGCATCCTCCACGGGCACCACGGCGTCCTCAAAGGAGTGTTTGGCGTCTATTCCCACGTCCCCGATCAACTCGTCCATCAGCGGGTCAATCTTCCCGCAGGAGTGCAGGAAGTAGAGCTTGCCGTGATCGTGGGCGATACGGGCAGCCTCCTTGTGGAGCGGGAGGATGTTCGCCCGAAGCCAGTCCGGCGAGGCCATTGTCTGGGTCTTGAATCCCATATCGTCCGCAGCCCACACGGCGCCCACGCAGTCGAAGCTGCACAGCAGCCGTGTATAGTCATGATAGACACGGGCGATCCGGGCGAGCAGCTCCTCCACGAACTCGGGTTCCTCCAGCATGTTCAGGAAGAACGACTCGTAGCCCATCAGCCAGCAGGCGCACTCGAAGAACTGTGAGGTGAGGTCGAACGCCTTCATGCCCCCGGGCATGTGCCGCTCCGCCCATTCAAAGGGGCGTGTATCCAGACGGGCGATGTCCGGCCAGGGGTATGCCTCCATGTCCTCCGGCGTTTGGATGGGGCCGGCGTGCTCGTGCACAAGGTAGCCCTGATCGCCGCGGCGTTCCGTGGACTCCCGGCCGGGGATTTCCATGGGGAATTCCGCGCCGGGCAGGTGAATGCGGATCAGGTCGTAGCCGAGCGCGTCAAACAGCGCCGCGTCGCGCTGCGCGACGGCCAGCGGGTCTGCCGGGTCCACCGGTTTGTTGGTGCCCTTCCGCGCCCAGAGTGCCGCGCGCATCGGCTCGTCCACAAAGAGCTCCAGATTGAAAACGCGAGCGGGCGCCTCGTCGCCCCGAAGCGCCCGCGCAAGCGCCTGAAAGTCAGGCATAAGATTCCCCTGAGATGTGGCTTACTTGACGACCGCCTGACCACCGGCGCGGATGATGTCGCCGGCGGACATTGTGCCGTTGGTCGGGTCGTAGAGGCGCTGCACACCCTTCCAACCGAAGGCCTCGGTATCAAGACCGATGGTGGCCCATTCGCCGCCTTGGTAGGCGATGTCCGGGCCGTAGCTGAGCAGAATCCAGCCCGTCCGCGGCATCTTGTCCGGGAAAGCCACCGCCACGCGATCACCCCAGTTGCCGTTCGCGATGCCCTCGTAGCCCGTGTTGAAATACTTGAAGCCGGAGGCCGGAATACCGGGTTCGGCCATGGCGTCGGGCGGGAGGAATGGGTCGCCGATGTTCGCGGAGGTCAAGTACGCGATCGGGGTGGTGATGTAGTCCAATTGTTCGATGTACAGTCCCGAGGGCGAGACGTTGCGCCCTCCGCTGAAGTTCCTGTCCGGCGGATAGGCGTTGTTGTCCACGAAGTAGGCTTCGAGCGCGGTTCCGATCGTGCGCATGTCAGCCTGCACGCGTGAGACACGGGACCGCGTCTGTGCCTCGAGGAAGTTCGGGACGGCGATCGCAGCAAGGATCGCGATGATGGCCACAACGATCAGCAGTTCGATGAGTGTGAATCCCTTGCGCATGGGAGCATCCTCCGGCCTTGGCGCGAGAATCGGAGTCACGAGGGGAGGCAGGCTGCCCCGCCGGGTATCTCCGGTAGGTTTAGACTGATCCAACGAACCTCCCGGGCAAGGGAAATGAACGCGGTTACAATCCGATTCCGCAATCTCCCACCCCGTTCAAAGTGGGCAATTTCGTGCCATCATGGGCCAAATAATGGGTTTATCCCTTCGCTGCTGCCCCTTCACGGCCTGCCTGACGGCTCCACAGAGGGCAACCGCTTACGTTCCACAGCCAAACACGGCCAGATGGAAGCGGCGGAGCAGGAATCATCAGAATGCGGACTGTGTTACGGCGTGTTGTTATCTGCGCCGTCGCGGGTGTCCATCAGCAGGCCGACACCCCAGCGGGAGGGGTCGAGGAAGTTGCGGCCCGTACCGTTCCAAATCAGCAGGCCGCGCCGGCGTTCGGCGTCGGGGTCGTCCCGGAAGCTGACGTGCATGTCCAGTCCGATAACCTGGCCTGCCTCCACCTCCGCGCCGAAGTCGGCGAAGGGGATGGCTGCCTCCATGGTATACCCTGTTTCGGTTTCGCGGCTTGCGATGCGGGAGCCGGGCACCGTCCCGCCGGGGCGGTCCTGCGCCGAGCGCCAACTGTGCACGAAGGAATCCTCGCCGCCGTCCCCGGGCGAGAGGCCGAGCTGGTAGTGCATCGGCCCGTAGTCCGTCAGGACGGTGGGGCCGTCGAAGCCGAGGAACAGCTCGATGGAGTCACCGCGCCAGACCTCGCCCTCCCGGAAAGGGTTCACGCGGGGGTCGGGGTCCATGATCTCCGCAGCCAGATACAGGTACTCTTCGTCCCAGGCGAGGCGCACGGTGGCGCCGTACTGTTCCGGGTCGAGTGGGTTGCGCAGCGGGTCGGGTTCTTCCTGGTGGGTGGGCGGGGCAAGATGGACGCCCTGGATGCCTTCCCAGTCGGACAGGTCCCCGTCAATCTCGATGGGCGTGCGCCTTGGTGGAATGGCAAACAGGCGGTACCCGCTTCGCGCTGCCACGCCGTCCGCACCGCGGATGTCCGCTTCGAGGAGAGTTTCCCCTTCGCGGAGGGGCTGGAAAATGCGGCGGAGGACCTTCTCCTCCTCCATGCCCACGGCCTCGAATTCGGTGACTCCGGCCTTGGGCACGCCGTTGAGCAGCCAGCGCACGCTCCCGTCCGCCGGCTCCGCCCGCCGGTTGCGCAGCGCCAGGACGCCCTCCACTCCCCCGCCGCGTTCGGCCACACGCAGGTGGTGCTCGAACGGCTCGTCGTAATACAGGGAGAGGCGCGCGCCGAACCGGTCGCCAAACCTCGGGAAAATGTGCACCGGGTGGAAGGTCTCGGCGTCCGCAGGAAGCGTCAGGATGAGAGTCAGACGCGCCTTCTCACCCGGCTCCGCGGAAAGGACGGGCTCCACCACCACGTCCGCGTCCTCCTGGACCTGCTCAACGAGTGCGAGGACGGGTGTTGCGGCAAGGGCATCCAGGAGCGGCCCGGCCGGAATTTCTTCGGCCTCGGGGCCCGGGTTGTGGAAGCGCAGCTCCACGGTGCGGGACTCCCCCGGGTAGATATACAGCACGGACGGTTCGATGGAGAGTGCCATCCGACGGGCGACCACCTCGCAAAGGTTCCGGAGGTACATGGGCTCCTTCCGGAGTTCGAGAACAGCGCAGCCGTCCACGCCCGGCTGTACGGTCCGGGCAAGCGTGCCGTCCATCCTTTCGAGACGGACGGGATTCCCGACGGGAATGCGAACCGGGAGCCGTGGGGCGTCCTCGCGCACCCATGCCACGGCGAACAACTCCCCGTCTTCTTGTCTATACAGCTGGAATTCCACGTTCCTGTCCTGTTCGGGCTGGGCGGCAAGCCCGTCCACCCGGCCGAGGAACTCTGCGCCGGTCAGACGCGCGGTCATGGTGCGGTAGGCGTCCCAGGAGGGCTTTTGTGTGCCATCGTCCTCGAGCAGCCCCCACCACCCGTCCGGCTCCGGCTCCGGTGGGTCGTCCTGCAGCTTGAAGTAGTAGAACTGGTCGAGCCCCTCCGCCAGCATGACGAGGTGGCGCTTGACCATCCAGCGGGCCTGCTCCTCGGGGGTGCTGGTAACGACGACGGCGCTGGGGCCCGTGGTAAGGCCGGATTCAGTGACCAGCACCGGCATGTCCGGCTCGCCGTGGCGTTCGAGGAAGCGGCGCAGTTCCCGCAAATCCTCCTCGATGATTGCCTCGTCCGGCGTCGAGTCGTAGAAGTGAAACGAGATGGCGTCCATGTGGCCGGCTGCTCCGGCGCGCCATGCGGCCTCGATGAAGGGAAGGTCCATCCAGGCGGTGGACATTCCCACGATGGTCACATCGGGATCTGCCTCCTTTGCCCTGCGGTAGGCCACCTGCAGCAGTTGGGCGTAGGCTTCCGGGTCGGGGCTGGGGACCCAGTAGGGTGTGATGTTCGGTTCGTTCCAGATTTCCCACTGGCGCGCCTTGCCGCTGTTGCGGCGGACCATCTCGAAGACCCAGTCCCCGTAGGCGGCCCGCTCCTCCTCGGTGGCGGGGGACTCGTCTGGGGACCATGCGGAATTGTAGCAAAGGATCGGCAGCGGCTCGAGACCCGCCTCCACGATCCTGCTCACGACGCGGTCCGGGAAGTCCCACTCGAATTGCCCGCGTTCGACTTCGATGCTTCCCCACCATGTGTCCACGCGGGCGGCCGTTGCGCCGGCTTCCGCCATGGCGGCGAGCCTTTCATCGAGGACGTCCCACAGCGCCTCCCGCACGGCGGGGTCCTGGTCGTGCAGGTGGTGGAAGGGCGTGATGCCGTTGAGGGCGAAGAAATTCGGGGGGACGGGGCGGCCGGTGGGCGTATAGACGGGTTCCTGCGGCGCCTCAGCCACCTCCTGTGCGTGGTCCGCGGCGGAGGCAGCGAGGGCAATCGCCAGCATGCCCGCCGCCCCTGCTGCCTTGAGGCCGTGGTGACCTGTGCGGTTCATCGCATGTCGCTCCTTGCAGAATACCATGCGGGCGGAGCGCCCGGATAAAGAGAGAGCCCCGGCCGGCAACGAGCAAGCAGACCGGGGCTCAATCACGTCAAGCCCGCAACCCCTGCGCGGGCGGATTCTCCCCGAAGCGGGGACGGACTCCTAGAACATCTGCCAGTCCATGACCGACGTGAAGTCCGGGTCTTCGACCATGAATTCGTTCACGCGGATCTCGTCCAGCCCGGAAACGTAGAACAGGATCGAGCCCGGGTCGAGACGGGCACCGGAGAAGTCGTTCTTGGTGACGCTGGCGCTGACGGTGTTCTCGTCAGGGCCGACGGAGACGGTAACGGACGGGCCGTTGGCCTCGACGGTCACCCAGACCACTTCGCCTTCGTTCATCTCGTAGGTTGTGGACTCGGCCGCGCCTACGGAGAGCGGTCCGTCGTTCTCGCCCACCCTGACCGTGTTACCGATGGGGTCGAGTGCCGCCACGATGGAGGTGGCCTCGTCGCCATTGTTGCGGATCTTGATGCCGAAGTGGCGCTCGGTGGCACCGGTCTGGGCGAGGTTGAAGAGGTCGAAGCTGGCCTTCACGGTCGGGTTCTCCGGGCGAATGGCCATGTTCAGCGGGGCGCGGCTGTAGTTGAGGTCCCAAGGGGCCTGCCCGATCAGGGAGAGCTGGTCGCCGCGGACGCTGGGCCTGTTCGGCATGGCTTCCGGCCAGAACGCAACGTCAATCGGAGTGCCGGGCGGGTTGCTGAGCCACTTGTCCGTGTCGAGGCCGTCCACGGAAAAATCGTCCGCGAACAGGACGTTCTCGTCTGTGTCCATGAGCGCGATCGAGTCCACGTAGACCTGACTGTAGGGCGCATCACCGAAAGCGGCGTTGTAGACCGAGAGGTACCCGAATTCCTCAGGCATGCCGTTGCCGCCGGCAAGGCCGGAGAAGTCTGCGCCAGTGATATCGAGCATGGAGCCACCAGTCTCGCCGTCTAGGGTGATGTCCACGGTGCTGGGGCCGGTCTTCGTGATGACAAGGGTCAGCTCCTCGCCGATCTGCGGAGCGACGGCGAAGTCCTCGACCAGGGCCGCCTCCCAAGCTTCCGTGCGGCCGACGATGGCCTTCCAGCCGGGGCCGTCAATCCCGTCCCCCATGCGGATGGACTGGTTCGGCAGGGCCGACTGGGCACCGTAATCATGCCACGTAACGCCGAAGCTGCAATTCTCGGGGGCGGTTTCATTGTACTCGAAGACCACGGTGAGGGTCCAGTTCGTATCGCGGTCGGGAAGCTCGTAGCTGGACATGACACGGGTGAAGTACCACTGGTCGTCCGCGACATCGGTGGGGAGTTTGAGCACGCCGTCTTCGACGGCAACGTTCGCAGTGACTTGGTCCCCACCACCGGCCTGGTCACGGCCGTTCTGGAATCCTGAAAGGTTGGGAACTTCGGTGCCCGAGAAGTCGTGCGCGAGGACGACGTCGGCGCTGGAGTTCGCTGCGAGGGCAATGACACCCGCGCAGGCTGCTGCAAAGAAAGTCCGGGTCATGACGGTTTACCTCCGGTTGGGATGGCTGCGGGGTAGCGTAACCGGTTACTCGCGGCAAGCCTTTTTTCGCCTCCAAGCCATTTTTTCGAACCGCTCCCTACACGCCCTGTACCCTAGGGACAGGATGATCCGGACAGTCATTGGACCGGAGAGATGATTGGGGACACTTGTGTTATCCGTTTACGTCTTGATCGTGCGGGAGGGATGGGTCGGCCCGGGAGCCTGCTACCGAGCCGGCCGGACCATCCGCGGCGGAGGGGCCACCGAGTCGCGGTACACGATGCTCTGGGGCACGAGGCGAACACCCGGAGCAGTCCCCGAGCCCTCGGTCCGGCTCATGAGGAGGTCCACTGCCACACGGGCCACTTCTGCCGTGTCCTCAACGGTGGTAGTCAGGCGGGGGCGCAATTGCGAGGACCAGATGTTGTCGCCGAAGGAGACAATCGAGAGATCCGCCGGCAACGACAATCCCGCGTCGAGCATGAGCTGCCAGGCGGTCAGCGCGCAGACGTCGTTCATCATTACCAGCGCGGTGGGGCGGTCCTCCTGCCGGAGCATCTCCATCATAACGCCCGGCCACCCCTCCTCGTGTGGGACGATGTGCCCGGGCTGGAGCCCCAGGCCCTCTTCTTCCACGGCTCGTCGCACTCCCGCCAGACGCTCGCGGATGCAGCGGTTGCGGTCCTCCGCGCCCACGAAACCGATGCGCCGGTGCCCGTGCTCGAGGAGGTGACGGGCCAGCGCGCGGGCCGTCTCGAACTCCTCGCTCGTGACTGAATCGAAGCCATACCCCTCGATGCGGCCCACAACGACGAAGGGGAACCGGGCGAGTTTCAGCTCCACGAGATGGTCCAGCCCGGATTCCTCGTCCCAGTCGTGGAGGGGGAAGATGATCAGCCCCTCGGCGCGGTGCTGCCGCATGACGCCGATGTTGAGGCGCTCCTTGTCCACGCTCAGGCCGGAATCCGCGATGAGCATCTGGTAGCCGGTGGGTTCGACCGACTGCTGCACGTGGCGGAACACGGTGATGTACTGGAGGTTGCGCAGGTCCGCCGCGATGAACCCGAGGAGGTGGCTTTTCTGCAGGGCGAGGTTCTGGGCGATGCGGTTGGGGCTGTAGCCGAGACGCTCCACGAGTTCGAGGATGCCGAGACGCTTGGCTTCGGAGACGCCGGGCTTGCCGCTGAGCACCCTCGAGATGGTGGCGGTTGAGGTATTGGCCAGCTTGGCAAGGTCACGGATGGTCAGCGGGCCATTGGGTTCGTTGCTGCTCAAGTCGCGGTCTCCGCGTGCCATGATTATGAATGTCAAGAAACCGGTTGCGTTGTGGCAGGCAAGGGGAATTGCACCGTCCAGCCCTGCCCCGGCTTAACCCCGCGCGCCCAATCGGTGTTGCGCCACCACTTGGCGTCCGGGTCAGATCGTTCCCCCGAATGAGGACACCATCGCACCAGGGAGGCCCCGGAATGCAGTCCCACCAGACCGTCTATATGCTCAAGATGCGTTATCCCTTTGGGATCAGCCGGGAGGTGTCCACCGAGTCACCCACCGTCCTCTTCCGCCTCGGCGAGGCGGGCCAGGGCGAGGGCGCTCCCGTCAAGTACAAGAAGCAGAAGCCGGAGGAGGCCCTCCCGCTGCTCGAGCGCTTCGCCTCCTGGGTCACGGAGGAGAACATCGGCGAGGTGGAGGACCTGCACGCCCGGGCGAAACGGGAGGCGCCGCACCACTCCTCCGCCGTCTGCGCCTTCGACCTGGCGCTGTGGGACGCCCGCGGCCGGCGAGAGGGAAAGCCGGTCTGGGAGGTCATGAAGGCGCCACGACCGAACCTCCAGACGACCTACACCGTCTCGCTCGCAGACAACGAGGTCATGGAGGAGCGGGCCCGGGAGGCGGCGCACCTGCCGCTGCTGAAGATAAAGCTGGGCCGGTCCATCGAACAGGATGCCGACGCCATGAGGCGCATCCGCAAGGCCGCGCCAAACGCCGTGCTCCGTATAGACGCCAACGCAGGATGGAACGTGGACGGTGCCCTGGAGATCATCCCGCTGCTCGCGGACCTAGGCGTGGAGTTCGTCGAACAGCCCCTCCCCATTGGCGACATGGAGGGTCTGGCCCGCCTCCACAGGGAATCGCCCCTGCCCATCGTGGCGGATGAGGACGTGCAGGACATGTCCACCCTCGGACAGCTCCGCGGACGGGTCTCGGGCATCAACATCAAGCTGATGAAGTGCGGCGGCCTGACCGAAGCGCTCAAGATGATCCGCTACGCCCGGCACGAAGGCTGGCAGGTGATGGTGGGCTGCATGCTCGAGACGCGGCTTGCCCTCGGCGCCGCCTCCCATATCGCCGGCCTGGTGGACTGCATGGACGTGGACGCGCACATGCTAACCACGAACGATCCCTTTCCGCCCGGCAGCCTCAAGGAACTGTCACCCGGCCTGCCGCTTGCAGAAGGGCCCGGCATAGGTCTCCCGCTGGGCGATTTCTGACCCTAGGCCACCTGAACGGAACAGAAGGAGTCCCCACATGCCCGAACGCGCCAAAGCGATTGAAAAGAAGCGCCTCGTCCATCTGGCCCCGAACGCATTCTCCCTCCGGAGCGCCAAGATGACCGTCGGCGTCCTGCGGTACGGATACCACGAGCCGGTGGCCGTGATTGACCCCGAGCAGGCCGGAAAGACGGCGGAAGAAGTCGTCGGTTGTGGTGGGGACACCCCGGTTGTCGCCACGCTGGAGGAGACACTGAAGTTCGGCCCCGAGGCGGTGCTTGTGGGAATCGCACCGGCAGGAGGCCGCCTCCCGGCCGACATGAAGGAGACGCTGCTGCGGGCCATTGAGCACGGCCTCGACGTTTATGCAGGGCTGCATGATTTCCTCGAGGACGACCCGGACATCTCCGCCGCCGCGGCCCAGCGGGGAGTCCGCCTTTGGGACATCCGAAAGCCGCCGGGAGGCCTGCCCGTCGGCGGTGCCCGCTGCCGGAACGCCAAGAGCTACATCGCCCTCATGGTCGGAAGCGACTGCGCCATCGGAAAGATGACCGCCGCCCTGGAAATTGACCGCGCAGCGCACCGCAAGGGCATCAAGACCGAGTTCATCGCCACAGGCCAGTGTGGCATTGCCATCGCCGGGTGGGGATCGCCGGTGGACGCCATCCCGGGGGACTTCATGGCCGGGTGCGTGGAGCGTGATGTGCTCTCAGCGGACGGCGACGCGGAAATCATCCTCGTCGAGGGCCAGGGAGCACTTCTGCACCCCGGCTACAGTGCCGTCACGCTCGGGCTGCTCCACGGTGCCTGTCCGGATGGGCTCATCCTTAACCATATGGTGACGCGGAAAACCGTCACCTCCAACCCGGACATCCGGATTCCGGCGCTGGCGGAGGTTGTGCGGCTGTACCAGGAACTGGCGGCACCGATGAAGCCCACGGCGCTGGTGGGCACGGCGCTGAACACCTTCGGCCTTTCTGAGAGCGAAGCCCGGCGCGCCGTGAGCGAGGCGGAGGACTCCTTGGGGGTTCCTGCCACGGACCCGGTCCGGTATGGGGCTGAGAAACTGGTGGAGGCGCTTCAACAGCACCGCCGCGAAGTGGGCAAGCACACCTCCGATGCCGCCGAAGCAACTGCTTCTGGCACTTGATTTCGACAATTGCTATCTTGGCGAATTTCCGGTTGACCGATTAACATCGCTCCTCTCTCCTAAGCACAAGTCCAGTCGTTGGCGCCCCCCAGCCGACTCCCTTTGGGAAGCGGGTTTGGATTAGCCAGATTCTGTGGAGGCACCTTCAGAGCGACGAGCAGGAGGACTTGACACCACACCATGCAAGGAGTTCGCAATGAAGAAGGAAATTCTGGCACTCACCGCAGCACTGGCCCTGAGTGCAGGGACGGCCTTGGCCGTGCCCTACGCCTCACAGATCAGGGTCAGCAACACTTCACCCTCCGTTGGAACCAGCACCATCATCAGTTATCAACTTAATCAGGCGGCCGACACGGTCCTGATTGAGGTGGTGGATGATGAGAATGCGGTCCTGGCCAGCTTTGCAGGCACCACCGACCAAGGGGCGAACAGCGTCGTCTGGGACCTGACGGTGGACAACGAAGGCGGCGATGCCGTCGAGGACGGGACGGGCTACCGCGTCCGCATCACCGCAGAAGCGGACCAGCCGGAAGAGTGGACTTGGTTTGCTGTAAACCAGAGCGAATTCAACGAGGACTATGCGATCGAAGACATCTACTGGAACGAAGGTGACCTTGCACCGCTGAACCCGAGGAGCCTGTTCCATCGGTTCCGCGCCCACTCGGTCGCAGTTCCCAAGAATCCGGACCTGGACATTTTCGGCCACATCCTCTGCCCCTCCTCCGAGAGTGATTGGGCCGATCACACCAGGCCGCACGCGGGCATAATCTGGCTCAACCCGGACCTTACGCCTCCCGAAGGGTCGGAAGGCGGGTTCAACACGCGGACACTCCGGCACCCCAATGACCCCGATGACGCCGGTTTCCAGGATATCTGGTATGCTTCCGAAGACCCTGCCAACCCCGGCCATTACTTCGTCACAGGCCAGGGTGGCGTGACACAGCTCATCTACGGTGACCCACTGGTTGATACCTTCGCAATTAACGCCAACCCCGACGAGGTTGCTCTGGGGTCGCCCCGGACCCACGCCGTGGTAGGGACCGACCAGACTGATCGTGTCATCTACTTCGCGGCAGGTGGCTCCGTAACTCGAGGTGATCTGAACGAAGACAACCAAGTTGTTGGACCGCTGGTGGACATCCTCGACGTCTCTGGCTTCTACTCCAAGCATGTGTTCGTTGATAGCGAAGGTAACCTCATCTGGCTGGCGCGCGACGACGGTGACGCCGGTGGTGGCGCTGTGCATCGCTGGCTTGCAGCAGACGTTGAAGGCGCAGGAGAAGGCAGCCTTACAGCAGCCAATGCAGACTGGGCCTTCACCGCTCCGGACATTGACCGCCTCCATGAGGTCGCCGAGCTCCCCAATGGTGACATCGTCGTGGCCAGCACGGCAGGGATCAACGTCATCGGTAATGTGGCAGACACCGAGCTGTCCGGAGTAATTGATCCGAACGCTGCGGCCTTCGCGTTCCCGGGTGAAGTTGCCCTCAGCACGTACGGTACCGGCATTGATGCCGACGCATTCGGAAACATCTACTACGCCACGATTGGTGTCACGGCGACTCCGCGCCAAGGATTCGTGGTCGCGGGTCTCTCCCCCGGCGGGCAGAGCAGCACCGAGGTTCTCGCACCGCTCTCGCAGACCGTCACGATTGATCCGGAGCCGACCAGCGTCCCGATGTGGCAGATCTGGGAGTAAGCGTCCCCCGCAGGCCACACATCGCCGCACGGTAACACCTCAAACGCCCCTCCCGGTCACCCGGGAGGGGTTCTTGCTTTGTCGTGGGGTGTCCCGGAATGGGACACCAAAAGTTTCCCCCCACCAGAGAATCGGCCCGCCTCCTCCCCACGGAGCAGCGGGCCGGTTTTCTTTTCTGAGACGGTGGGATGCCCGTCAGGGCCCCCTGAAGCCCGGCCGGGTCATGCTTTGGCCGCGAGTGCTTCCTTTACAAGACCGGCGATCTGGTCGGGGCGCTCGGCTGTGGGAATACCGCAGTCCGCCAGCACGCGGAGTTTTTCCTGCGCGGTGCCGCTGCCGCCGCTGATGATGGCCCCGGCGTGTCCCATGCGCTTGCCGGGGGGAGCAGTCAGGCCCGCAATGAAGCCGACGACTGGCTTGGTCATGTGGGACTTTGCCCATTGGGCGGCCTCTTCTTCCGCCGTGCCGCCGATCTCGCCGATCATGACGACGGCGTCCGTCTCCGGGTCCTCGTTGAACAGACGCAGCGCATCGAGGTGGGAGGTGCCCACGATCGGGTCGCCACCGATGCCGATGCAGGTGCTCTGGCCGATGCCGGCCCCGGTGAGCTCCCAGACGATTTCGTAGGTGAGGGTCCCGGAGCGCGAGACGACGCCCACCCGCCCGGGCTTGTGGATATGGCCGGGCATGATGCCGAGCTTGGTCTTTCCCGGGGAGATGACCCCAGGGCAGTTCGGCCCCACGAGCGCCACGCCGAGGCGGCGGGCCTCATGATAGACCGTCATCATCTGGAGCGTCGGGATGCCCTCCGTGATGATGATGACGAGCGGTATTCCGGCCTCCATGGCCTCCAGGGCCGCGTCAGCGGCGAAGGCAGCCGGCACGTAGATCACTGTGGCGTTGCAGCCTGTTTCGCTGACCGCCTGACGGACGGTGTCGAAGACGGGGACGTCGCCGAGTGTCGTCTGCCCTCCTTTGCCGGGTGTCACTCCGGCGACGAGGTTCGTGCCGTACTCCTGCATCTGGGCGCCGTGGAACTGTCCCTCGCGGCCGGTGAGGCCCTGAATCAGGAGTCGTGTCTTTTCGTCCGCAAGTATTGCCATGTGGGGGTCCCTGTGATCACGGAATGGTCTCGGTGGATGCTTCTGGAATGGCGCTCCGGGGTGGTCAAGTCAGCTCTTCGCCGTCGTCCTCCGGCATGGGCTGCTTGCGGTCGAGCAGCTTTCTCATGCGCGAGAGAACGTTCTCGGTGGTGAAGCCGAACTCCCTTGCGATGTCCTTGAGGGGGGCGGAGGCACCGAACCGGTTGACCGCGACTGTGTTCGTGTCGCTCCCGACCCAGCGTGCCCAGCCAAGGGACACCCCAGCCTCAACAGCAAGGCGGTGCGTGCAGGACTTGGGCAGTACCACCTCGCGGTACTTGCGGTCCTGGCGTTCAAAGAGTTCCCAGCTTGGCATGGAGACGACACGGATGCTCTTGCCTTCGGCCTCGAGCGCGCGGGCGGCCTCCACACAGAGGTGGAGCTCCGATCCCGTGCCGATCAGGATTCCATCCAGCTCCGAGGAGTCCTTCTCCTTGCGGAAGATGTAGGCGCCCTGCGCGAGGGAGCCTTCGCCCTCGAATTCTGCCTTCGAACGGTCGAAGGTGGGGATGTTCTGGCGGGTGAGGATGATGGCGACGGGGTGTTCCTTCTCACGGAGCGCAGCGAGCCACGCTTCCGCCGTTTCCACCGCGTCGCCCGGACGGATGAGGATGAGTCCAGGGATGGCGCGAAGCGCGGCCACGTGCTCGATGGACTGGTGGGTCGGTCCGTCCTCACCGAGGAAGATCGAATCGTGGCTGTACACCCAGATGGACGGGCAGTGCATGAGCGAGGAGAGCCGCACCGCTGCTCGCATGTAGTCGCTGAAGGTGAGGAAGGTGGCACCGAACGCCCGGAACAGCCCCGAGCGAACCATTCCATTTACGATGGCGCCCATGCCGTGCTCTCGAACGCCGAACCACAAATGCCGGGCGTCCAGTTGCCCGGGCTGCACGTTCTCCCAGTCCGGTGAGAACGCATTGGTCGAGACCGAAAGGTCTCCCGAACCACCCACCAGCCATGGGATCTCCGGTGCAATGGCTTTGAGGGCGGCTTGGCTGGCCTTGCGGCTGGCGACGGCCTTCTCCGGGTCGTACTGGGGGAGTTTGCTCTCAAGGTCGCCCGGCAGCTCTTGGGCAAGGTGTGCCTCCATCATCTGCACGGCGTCCGGGTGCCTGCCCCGCGCGTCCTCCAGGGCCTTCTGCCACTTGTCGTAAACTGCGCGGAGCTGCTTGGCCCGTTCCGCCCAAGCCTTGTGATCATCCTCGGGAACGTAAAAGGTCGGTTCCAGTGGTATGCCATGGAACTCCTTGGCCGCCTTGGCCTCTTCCCCACCTAGTGGTGAGCCGTGAGCTGCGCTTGTCCCCGCTTTCTTCGGCGCACCGTAGCCGATGACGGTCTTGCAGATGATGAGCGAGGGCCGCTGCTTTTCGTCCTGAGCTTCGGCGATCGCGGTGGCCACTTCCTTGTGGTCCAAGCCGTCTATCTTCTGCACGTGCCAGCCCATTGCTTCGAACTTGCCGGCGGTATCCTCGCGGTTGAAGGTCAGCGCCGTCGGCCCGTCCAGCGAGACATCGTTGTCGTCGTAGAGATAGATGATGTTGCCGAGCTTCATGTGGCCCGCGAAGGATGCGGCTTCCTGCGCGACCCCCTCCATCAGGTCGCCGTCCGAGACAATGGCGTAGACAAAGCTGTCGAAGGGGCGGAAGTCCTCGCGGTGGACGCGCGCTGCCATCATGGCGTCGGCTAGGGCAAAGCCCACGCCGTTGGCGAATCCCTGCCCGAGTGGGCCGGTGGTGGTTTCCACGCCGGGCGTGAGGTCGCTTTCCGGATGGCCCGGGGTCTTGCTGCCGAGCTGGCGGAAGTTCTTCAGCTCCTCCATCGGCAGGTCGTAGCCGGCGAGATGGAGAAGGGCGTAGAGCAGCATGGAGCCGTGCCCGCCGGAGAGGATGAACTTGTCCCGTCCCGGCCAGGCCGGGTCCTCCGGGTTGTAGCGCAAAAAGTGATACCAGAGCGTGACGGCCAGATCGGCACAGCCGAGCGGAAGACCCGGGTGCCCGCTGTTGGCCGCCTCGGTGGCATCAATGGTCAGGCCGCGCACCGTGCGGGCCAGCCGCTTGAGCAGATCGGTATCGAAAGACCCCATTTGATGCTCGAGAGATGAGGACATGAACGACCCCCTGTATTTGAGATGGGCTGCACAGACTGGTCGGAGCGTACCCCGCCGGAAGGCAGGGGTGTCAAGGCACCGCTCCGCGCCGGGTGGGTATGGGGTGTATCCCCCGACTTCCTGGGATGGTATCCGTGACCCACTTGGCAGCGGTCCACCGAACCCTGCGAGACCTGCCCGATCCCGCAGGACCGGGTAGAGGCGAAACAACGCACCAAAACAACGAAAACGCCCGCGGATGCAGACCCAATCGCAGGAAATTTCCGTTCTGCTGTTCGGCCGGATGGCGTGCTCCGGCCGGAAGAAATCATCCGCCGATTTCGCCGATTCACGCCGATAAGGGGCGGTTGCGT
>SLOM01000145.1 GCA_007132505.1 Candidatus Sumerlaeota bacterium | reverse complement strand
GGTGACATCGTGTGGATCGCGGGCCCGGAGGACATCATGATCGGGGACACCTTTGCCTCGCCGGACCACCCCGAGCCGGCGCTGCCGCCCCTTGAAATCGAGGAGCCAACGGTGTCCATGTTCTTCCTGGTGAACAGCGGCCCCTTCGCCGGGCAGGAAGGACAGGCCATCACGCTGCGCCAGTTGCGGGAGAGGCTGAACAAGGAGCTCAAGACGAACGTGGCCCTGCGCATGGAGGACGTGGGCCGGGGCGACGGCGTGAAGGTCTCCGGCCGGGGGGAACTGCACCTGGCCATCCTGATCGAGGAAATGCGCCGCGAGGGGATGGAGTTCTGCGTGTCTCCGCCCGAGGTGATCGTGCACCACGACGCAGAGGGCAATATGCTCGAGCCAATGGAGAAGCTGATCGTGGACGTGCCGGAGGAGTATCAGGGCACGGTGATCGAGAAGGTGGCGCGCCGCAAAGGCGAGATGGTCCACATGGAAGCGACCGGCACGGGCATGATGCGGCTGGAATTCGACATCCCGACGCGGGGGCTGATCGGCTACCGGAGCGACTTCCTGACGGATACGCGCGGACTGGGTATCATGTCCTCGCGCTTTGTGGGGTACGGGGCCTGGCGCGGCACAGTGACGACGCGCACCCGCGG
Organism: Candidatus Sumerlaeota bacterium; assembly: GCA_007132505.1. GTDB lineage: Bacteria > Sumerlaeota > Sumerlaeia > SLMS01 > SLMS01 > SLMS01. The sequence continues at coordinate 5,574 of SLOM01000145.1, read as the reverse complement.
CTCCATGGTCAGCATGGACACCGGCGAGGCGACAAGCTACCAGCTCGAAAACCTGCAGGTGCGCGGGTCCCTGTTCATCTCGCCGCAGGAGCGCGTCTATGGGGGCATGGTGATCGGGGAGAACTCGCGCCCCGGCGACCTGCCCTGCAACCCGACAAAGAAGAAGCAGGTCACCAACCACCGCTCCTCCACCAAGGAGATAGACACCGGGTTGGACGTGCCACGGCGGATGACCCTGGATCAGGCGCTGGAATGGATCGCCCCGGACGAGCTGGTGGAGGTGACGCCCGGGCCGGTGCGCATCCGCAAGGCAATCCTGAACGCTGAGGACCGCAAGAAATCCGAGAAGCGCCAGGCATCACTCGAGGCGGCGGCGGTCCGGTAGGCCCGGGAACCGGCCCGGCAGGGCTGCGTCTATTCGAACGGCGTCAGCGCCCGGGTCTCCTTGATGAAGAAGAACGCGTCGTAGCGCAGGGACAGGAGCGTGGCGACGTAGGCCTCCGCGGGCGGGTTGTACACCACACCGACAGCACGCTGGGGCAGCGCCACGAGATTCTCCCGTGAGCGCGTCCTGTCTCCGAAAATCACCAGGAAGCTTTCCCTGCCGGTCTCGCGGAGCAGGCCCTCCCAACTCTGGTGATGGGACTCGACGAGTTCCATCTCGCGGTGGGGCATGTCCCAGCTCTGCCCGGCGATGACCGTGCCGCGATGGGAGCCGAAGCCGAGGATGAAGACGTCATCGTCGCCACTGCTGTCGCGCAGGAGGTAGCCGATGTTGACCTCGCCGCGCTCGTGCATCTCGGTCATGGAGGAATCCCCGACGTGGGTGTTGTGGGCCCAGACGATGCCGCGGCTGGCGGGGCCGTAGCGGTCCGCGAGGCGGAGGAACGTGTCGTGCATGTGGCGCGCGCGGTGATTCCATGAATGCGGCCCGCCCATGAGCATGGAGCGGTGCTGCTTCTCGGCCTCCTTGACGGCGAGGGCGTTCTGCTTGGCGTTCCATGCGCCGTCCACCTGCGGATCCTCCTCGAGGACGGCGCGCAGGATGGTGACCGGCCTGCGGACTTCGTCCTCGCAGGATGTGCCGCCCTGGTAAAGGTGGCGGGCGTAGTCGCCGAGGCCGCCCTCGTAGCGCTTCAGGCAGTGGTAGGCCTCCGAGACGCCCTCCGCGTCGTCCTCCCTGTTCTCTTCGAACCATGAGATGACCGCGCGCATGGAATCACGGGGGTCCTGGAGGTCGAGCCCGTAAAGCCCCACGCGCTCATCCGGGGGAAGGTCCGCGTTGTGGCCGTGCAGCCACTGAACGAATTCCTCGAACTCCTCGTTTTCCCACATCCATTGGGGCCAGCGGCTGTGGCTGGTAAGGGCTTCGCGGGCCGTGGTGCCTTCCGGGGTGCGGTGCTGAACGTAGTCGTTCACGCGCTGGATGTTCTGCCAGTCACCCTCAATGCCGACGAAATCGAAGCCCTTCTCCTCGATGAGGCGGCGGGTGATGAGGGCGCGCCAGCGGTAGTACTCGTGGGTGCCGTGGGTGGATTCGCCCAGGAGGACGAATCGGCGCTCGCCGATGGCGTCGAAGAGCGGCTCAAGGTCGGCGAAGTCCTCCACCTCCATGGCCTTCCCGGCGTAGAGATCTGTGATCCGGGAGAGGATTTGCTCGACCTGGCGCTGGCGGTCCGCCTCATCCGCGTGCGCGGTGGCGGCCAGCGCAAGGAGTGCTGCGGCGATTGTCACGGCAATAAGGTGTTTCATGGTGTCCTCCTTTACCGGCCAGAGGGTAAGCGGGAGGTCCCCTTCAGGCAAGCAGGGACGGGGAGGATCATCCGCCGATTCCGCCGACTTACGCCGATGGGGGGATGAGCGGGTGAAGGGTCAGGACGTTTCCGTTCGTCTTCGGTCAATCCTTCAGCGGCTGGCAGGTACGGGAGCTTTCTGGTCCGCTGCTGGACTACCTGGCGGGCCACGACTGGAGAGGATCATCCGCCGATTCCGCCGACTTACACCGATGGGGGTGAAGGGTCAGGACGTTTCCGTTCGTCTTCGGTCAGTCCTTCAGTAGCAGGTAGGTGGTCCTTGCGGTGCTCCACTCCGGGGCAGCCGGTTGTTCATCTCGGGCGACCCCGGCAGAGGTCGCAGCCGATCGTCCGGCCGGAGGCCCGGAACGGACACCTCCGGGGGAATGCGCGGGCACGTTGCATTTTTCCCTTGTGTTATACACAAACGTTTATTTATTTACTCCCAGCGCCCGCCCGGAAGGAGCACACACCCATGACCACCATCATTACCCTTCTGATTCTGCGAAGGCCCTTCTTCGCCCTGGTCCGCTACCCGGCACTGGCGGTGGCGGACGGTGTGTTCGCCGTCCTGCTGGGTGTGTGGCTGCTCCTTGTGCTGGGGAGCGCGGGATTCTCCCCCGCCGCGGCGGCCGGAGCGGTCCTGAACCCGGGCTTCCTCCTTGCGGTGGCGGCCTACGTGGTGTTGAGCCGGCTTGGGGCGCTGGCCTGGGTGGAGGCGGGCCGGCGGAGGGGGCGCTATTCGGTGGCACGGCACCGCCGGCTCGTGCGCGGCCTGCTCCCGGCGACGGCGCTGGTGCTGCGCGGGACGGTGCTGCTGCTGGTGGTGGCGCTGGGGGTTTCGTGGGCGGAATTGCTGGTGCGTTCGCTGCGGCTGGACGAGTGGCAAACCGCGGCGGCGGCGGTGGCCGTTCACGGGGTGGTCTGCCTGACTTTCGGGCAGGGCGCCGCGAGCGACCCGGCACCGTTCGGCTTGGGGAACGTGGCGCCGGCCCGGGGTTTCCAGGCCGAGGCGCTGGGCTCGTTGGGTGCAGCCACCGGCCGGGGCCTGATGGCGCTCGGGAAGCTGGAATCCTACGCGCTGCTGGAGGCGCTGTTCCGTTTGTTCCTGGCGATCGTTGCGTGCTGTGCGATCACCGGGCTGGTTCTTGCCCTACTCTGGCGCAGGGACACCCTGCGGCGGCGAGGAGTGGACTGAGGTGTACGGGGGGGGTGCATTCGCAGGCCTACTCCGTGCCTTGCCGCGTGGCCCTGATTCCCGAGAACCGTTCCCGGATTTCCTCCACGGTGCCGATGGTCAGATAGACATCGTATTCCAGCTCCAGGCCCGGTGTGACGGCGAGCGTCCGGATGGGTGCGGCGTAGGAGCACCCGCCACCCTCCGGTCCGGCCTCGCCCGGGTGACGGTAGGCGGTGATTTCGTGGGCTCCCGGCGTATAGACGCCTATGCCATGCCGGCCGCTGTCCACGAAGGCGAACCATTCCTCGGTGGCGGTGTGGTATTCGTTGGGCCAGCCGGGCACATGGGTTGTCAGGCCGGCGCCGGTCCATGGCTCGTCCCCGCTGTATATCACGAGATTCGGCAGTGCGTAGTCCACGAAGACTGCCGGCATTTCCTGGTGGTGGGGGCCGTGACTGGTATCTCCGTGGTATTCGAAGCGGAACCGGATGTGCGCGATGACCCCCTCAAGGCTGATGGATGACTCCATGACGGCGTCGTTGATGTGCTCACCCGTGGCCCAGTGCATGGGCGTGCTTTTCGTCGTGAGGGCCGTCTCCGAGTGGGTGTGCTCGAGGATGGTGGCGGGTTTCCCACGGTAATCACCGCCCTGGACGGGGTTCCAGGTCCAGGGCCTGTCGCCCCACATGGAGCCGTCCGGGTTTCCGTAGAACGACTGTTGAACGAACCGCCCCCTGTCGTGGTGGTTCAGGAGGTTGGGCCCGGTCCCGGACTCGGAGAGGTGAAAGATGCTGCCACCGGATTCGAGGTCCACTCCCAGCCGGAGGATGCCGTTGTCTATATGGAGTTCCCCGGACTCCTCCGCGAGTACGGGCGAGAGGGCCAGCGCGCCGCAGAGGAGGGCAGTCAATCCCGGCAACTTCATTCCAGCGCTCTCCTTCAGGAATCCGTGCTGCTGCCATGGAGGGAGTGTCCTCCTGCCGCCCTCCCCCGGGGTCAAGAGCATCAGGGGGTGGCCGTAAGGGTTGCCAGCGTGGCGCTGATCGGATTCGCTCGACCTCGGTTTGCAGACTTTGCCCGGACTGGTTCCCTGTCATGCCGGACAGTATACTCCCCCGCCTTGCCGTGATTGGCTTCCTTGCCGCGACCGTGCTGCTTGCGCATCCGGCGGGCGCCCATCCGCACTCCGAGGTGCCGCCTCCCCACCCACCGGAGGAGATCGCGGCGGTGGAGGAGTCCTTCCAGACGCTGGAGGATGAGGCATCGGTGCCCGCCGTGCTGGAGAGGGCGGAGCTGGGCACGGTTCACGAGCGGGAGTTTGGGCGCCTGCGGGCTGCCAGCTTCCTGGTCGAGCACGGCACGGAGGCGTCCCGTCCGCTGTTGGAGGAACTCCTGGCCGAGGAGCCGGAGTTGGTCCTCCTGGTCCCGGGCTGCCGCGAGCCGGTGCCCGTGGCGCGGTATCCGTACCATCTGATGGCAAGGCAGGCCCTGCGGGCGATTGACACGCGCCGCGAGCGGGAGCGGCTGGAGGAAGCCCGCAACTCCGGCCGGTTGCAGGAGTTCGCGGTCCTGCTGAAGGCCCCGGCCGGCTGTCCCTCCGTTACGGCCGGACGAGCGGTGCTCGGGGATATGGATCAGACGGAGGCCCGCCAACTGGCAGAGGTGCTCCTTGTGGAGAGCCGCACCCGCGAGATGGAGCCGGGCGGCCAGCTGTTCCTGGCGGAGGTGCTGATCGCGGCGGGCCTTCCACCGGACCGGGAGCTTGCCGCGGCGTGGCACGGAACGGTGCCCCTGGCGGTCCTGGAGCGAATCCGGGTGCTTCCGGCACCGGAGCAAGGGCCGTGGCTGGAAGCTCTGGCAGAGCATCATCAGGCCCGCAGCGCCGTGCGTCTGCTGCTGGCGGCAGAGATGGACGCGGACGATCCGCTCGGCCTCCTGAAGCAGCTCGGCGCCGAAGGGGCGACACGCCTGGCCCGGCATGCGGGGGATGACTGGCCGGGAAGGCTCGCGGAGCAGGTTCTGGAGGAAAGGCCGGGCGTAGACACAGTCCGGCACGCGGCAATGGCACTCATGCTGGCGGGAACGCCGGAAGCGGCTGAAGCTCTTCAGGAACTGGCGCGGGCGGGGGTCCTTCCCCCGGCGGCACGGGAGGAGGTGAACCGGTGGCTCGCCGCGCGCCGTTCCTTCTGAGCCTCGCGCTTGCCGCGCCGCTCTCCGCGCAGACACCGCAGGAGATCACGGCAGAGGGCCTTGGCTATACGCCGCCGGTTCCGGTGGAGTCGCTGACTCCCGTGGACGGGTTCCGCACGCGAGACAGCCTTGAGGCGCGGTTCCTGGAGCTGGCGCTGGGGGCGGAACATATCGCGCGGCACGAGGTGGGCGCTTCGGTCTTCGACAGGGAGATCTTCGCCTATACGATCGGGGCCGGAACGGAGACGGATGGCGGACAGCCGCGGCCCGCTGCGTTCCTGCTGGGCGGGGCGCATGCACGGGAGTGGGCCTCCCACGAAGTCGCCGCGGATATTCTGGAGTGGTTCGCGCTGGAAGCGCCGGAGGATGTGCTCGGGGGGTATCTGCTGGACACGATGCACGTCGTGGTGG
>SLOM01000095.1 GCA_007132505.1 Candidatus Sumerlaeota bacterium | reverse complement strand
CCGTCTCCGGGTACCTCCCGTCATTTCGTGGGGGCCTGATACCTCGTGGGATGATCGGCGATGTCCCCAACCCGCACCCGATTCGTCGCGTCTTGGCGCCGTTGCGTGCTCCGACTTCTCACAGAACTCACGCCACGCCACCCGGCCCTGCCAGACCCGGCAGGCCTCGCAGGGCTCAGTCTAAAGTTATCAACTGGGTCACGAAAACCATCCCACGAAGTCGGGGGATGCTCGGGCCGCCTCTCGCGATGGTCTTCCGGACTTGACAACGCGGTGCTGCGCTTCCTCTGCTTCAGCATCGCCAAGCAGGATCCGATTCTTCCCTCCCGGAGGTACTCCGCCATGCCGATCGTTTCCCTGCCATCCCTGCTGATTCTCGCCGCCTCCTTTGCCGGCTGGCTCCTCTTCGCCCTGCTGAACATGAGGCCCTCGCAGGAGAGAGTCAGCCACTACCGCCAGGTGCGTGGCCGGATCACCCAGTGCTGGAAAGACGAGATGGAAGACCCGGACGCCGAACCGCCCGGCGATTACTGGATTCACTACGAGTACGACTGGGAGGGGGACACCATGAAGGGCGAGGACGTGGCGGACGAGGAGGACGACCGCTCCGGCTTCATTACGGGCCGGGAGGTACCCGTCTGGGTCCATTCGGGGAAACCCGGTGATTCCATGCTGCACGATCCGGGCACTCCCTCCAGCATGTCCGAGGTGTTCAGCCGGCCGTTCTTCTTCCTGGTGATCGTAACGTGGCTGGTGTTGCTCGCGATCCTGACGGGTCTTGGTGTTTTGGGGGAGTGAGGGGTCCGGCCGGCTGATGGGCGTCCGTGTCGTCCTGGTGATTCAGCTTGTCACGTGGCCGTTGGATAGCGGATCCATTGGTCAATTGTAAGCGGTTGCAGGACAGAGACCCCGGGTGCGCCCCGGACTCATCGCGCCACCCGGTCAGGAGGGACGACCATGAGACACTACTGGCTCCTTTTGCTGGCGGCGATTCTGGCTGGCGGATGCGCGTCGCCGGGGGTCCTGCCCCCGCTAGCGGACTTGGACGTCGGGGAGTCCCGCCGCGCTGCAGACGTACAGGGGGTGGACGCGGGCGAGACTGCGCTGCTCGCGGACCTCAAAGGCCCCGGCGTCATCCAGCACATGTGGTTCACCGCAAGCAGTCCCGACCCTCACGCCTACGCCCACATGGTCCTGCGCGTCTGGTGGGATGGGGAGGTGGACCCGAGCATCGAAGCGCCGTTGGGGGATTTCTTCGGCACCGGCTTTGGCGAGGAACGCCACCTTTACTCCGCGGCGATCGAGATGATCCCCGCCGGCATGCCGGGCCATGCGGCGCTCGTCTCCTGGATTCCCATGCCGTTTGAAACGGCAAGGATCGAGGTCGAAAACCAGACAGACACCCATGTAGCCTTCTTCAGCAAGATAGACTGGGTGAAGGTGCGGCGGCTCGATCCCAACGCCGGCCGGCTGCATGCGCAGTGGCGCCGGTCCAACCCCGTGGAGAAGGGCCGGCCCCACGTGGCCCTGCAGGCGCGCGGAAAGGGCCGCTTCCTCGGCATGACGTTCAGCATCCACCGCCTGCGGGGCGGCGGCTGGGTCGAGGGCGGCGAGGACTTCTATATAGACATCCGGAAGGACGAGTGGGAGGCGCTTGACCGCTGGGACCGCGCGCTCGTGGCTCCGGAACGCAGGGTGCCGGAGGGAATCCGCAGCGTGGCCAACCAGCCCATGGGACCTGTCTGGCCCACCCTCCCCGGCATCGGCATCGAGGACTACTTCTGCCACTCCTGGGGCTTCAGCGAGGGCGACGATTCCATCTACCACGGGATCTCCCTCGGTCCCGATGAGCAGAACCGCATGAGCGCCTTCCGGTTTCACTTCGCCGACCCGATCTACTTCGAGGAGAGCTTCATGGTCCTCATCCGCAACCATGGATGGGACGTGGGCCCTCGGTCGGACGACATCACGACCGTGGCGTTCTGGTACCAGAACGAGCCACACATGGCCTTCCCGGAGCTGCCGACGAAGGAGAAACGGTTCACCCCGCTCGACGTCGTGGAGGATTGAGCGCGTCGGGAAATTCCTCCTTTCCCTGCCCGGGCGGTATGTGGAGGGGTTAGAGCCGGATGCCGAATCCGATTTCCCGCTATCGGAGCGCCCCGCCATGAGTCAGGACAGCCAGCAGCAGACCGGTTTCGCCCCGGGACAGCCCCGCGAGCTGCCCGAGGAGGAAATCTACCGCATCGAGCGCCCCGTCCCGGAGCTTCTCACCTATTACCTCCTCAGTGCGCTCACCTCGGTGATCTTCTTCCCGCTGGTGTTTCCGCCGCTGTTCTTCAGGTATCGCACGATGCGCTACCGGTTCGACGACGAAGGCGTCTCGCAGCGCTGGGGGCTGCTCTTCCGGCGCGAGGTGAACCTCACTTACGCGCGCATTCAGGACATTCATCTCAGTTCCAACTTCATCGAACGCTGGCTCGGCTTGGCCAAGGTGCAGCTCCAGACCGCCAGCGGCAGTGCCGCCGCCGAAATGACCATCGAGGGCATCCCGCAGTACGAGGCGCTGCGGAACTTCCTGTACGAGAAGGTGAAGGGCGAGCGCCGCCGCCGGGAGGGCGGCGGTGGGGGGCCGGAGGACGGAGCCGTGCCGGCCGGAGGCGTGGCCCTCGATCCGCAGACCGCCGAGAAGCTGGTGCAGGCGCTGGAATCCGTGGCGGTTCGCTTGGAGGAGCTACAGGGCGGGAGGGCACCGGAGGTGCCGCCTCCACCCTCGCCCGGCGAGGCAGCCTCTCCCGAGGCACCCCCTGATTCTCCGGCATGGCCGGAGGAGGAGCGCTGAGCATGGCCGGATTGCTGACCTCCCTTGAGTCGCTCACCGTCCGGCTCCTTCGTGTCCCGCCCCGTCCCGAGTTCCCCGCCGGGTCGGAGGACTTCGCGAAGGTCTTCCGCGCTGCCCGGGGGTTCCTCATCTACCGCATGTTCCAGACGGCCATCAATCAGGTCTCGTTTCTGATCGCCATCCTCTTCTTTATCGGCATCCCACTCGGCATGGCCCGGGGACTGGGAGAGGAGCGGGAAACCGTGGCCTTCCTGCTGTCCATCCTGCCCTACCTCATATTCGCCTTCTATTTCGTGCAGCTCCCCTTCTCCTTCCTGCGGGCGTGGCTCGACTACCGCATGAGGTGGTACATCATAACTTCGCGCAGCCTGCGCATCCGCGAGGGCATCGTCACCGTGCACGAGAAGACCCTCACCTACGCCAACATCCAGAACATGAGCATCCAGCAGGGCCCCGTGCAGCGTTGGCTCGGGATCTCGGACTTGCAGGTGCGGACCGCGGGCGGCGGCGGCGGAGGACCCGAGGCCGAAGGCGGCGACGTAACCGGCGCCATGCACACCGGCTACTTCCGCGGCGTGGACAATGCAGAGGAAATCCGCAACATCATCGCCAGCCAGCTGCGGAAGCGCAAGGCCCCGGGCCTTGGCGAGGCCGAGCCCGCGCCCGAGGAGCCCACACCCGGAGAGTCCACGCCCCAGCCGGACTTGGCGGCACGGCTCTCTGCCGCCGCGGACAGGTTGCTGGCCGCCACTGGCCACCAGACCGGCGAGTCACCCCGCCCCCAACCCTGACCCCCCTGACCACAAACCCCAGAACCCAAACCCTGACCGCTGACTTCCGGCTTGCGGCTCCGCCACCTGCCCCCCATACAAGGTCAGCGTTTGATTGAACGCCATACACCCGCGGAGGAGCCGGAGCGAATGCCGGTCTCGCAGCGCCCCGCCTTGGGGCTGTGCTTTTACCTGACGGTGCTGGCCGTCCTCCTTTTCGTCGGATCGGCCCAAGCGCAGGAGATCGGCCGCATCCCGCGCGCGCCCATGGCTCCCCGCATCGGGACATTCGGGCCCGCCGAGCAGGTCACCGGCTTCGGCGAAAGGGCCCGCTTCTGGTCCGAGCGCGCCATCCGCTTCGACGACAACGTCGCCTATGCGGAAGGGCGCACACGCATCGAGTTCGAGGGCACCATCCTCGAAGCCGACCGCATGGTTATTGACTTCATCTCCGAGGACATCACCGCCGAGGGCAACGTGGTGTTCCGCGCAGCAGACGAGATCATCCTGGCAGAGCGCGGCCGGTTTAACCTGACGCGCTCCGAGGGCGTTGCCTACGGCGTGGAGGGGCAGAGCGGTGACCTCTACTTCCGTACCACCCACGACGAGGATGAGAAGGGCCCCGGCTTCCGCCAGCTCAGCGAGCAGGAATCCGTCTTCCGCGGCACCCACTTCACCACCAGCAGCTTCCCCGTCCCTTTCTACTACATCGCCTCGCAGGAAGTCATCCTGCACAAGAACCAGCGGATATACTTCCGCAACCCGGTACTGCACATCCGGGGCTGGCCGGTCTTCTGGCTCCCGTTCTATACGCGGGATCTCGTGGAAGGGTCACCCTGGACGACCGAGGTGGGCTACCACAGCCGGCTTGGGGCGTACTTTCGCCTCGGGTATCGCTACGTTCACCGCGTTCGTGTCCCCAAGCTGGATGAGCCCGAGGAAACCGAGGAGCGAAGCGACGGGATCCTCGACACCGAGCTCCACCTGATGAGCAGGCGCGGCATCGGCGTGGGCGCCCACTACCGCTATCGCTTCGACTACCGGAATCACATGGGCGACATCCGCGTCTATGGCATCCGCGACCAGGACCGCGATCTGCAGGACCAGGAGGACGATGCGGACACGCGCTGGATATACCATCACCGCCACAACTCTTTCATTCACTGGCGATATATCCTGCAGCTGGACATTGATCAGGCCAGCGATCCGGACCTTTACTACGACATCCTGGACGTGTTCGAGCCTGAGCGTGGCTTCCGCCGTGGCCGCATGTTCGAGCGCCGCATGAGGGCCGCATTCACCTACCGCGATTCGGACTGGATCGCACGTGTCATGGTGGACCAGCGCGATCGCCTCGGCCGCGACCGCTACACCGACTACTCGAATCCCTTCGACGATGACTTGGATTTCGATCCCCAGCCGGACTTCGAGCTCGGCGAGCGGTTCCGCGACGACGGCATCTCCGGCGACCGGTTCGGCACCGTCAGCGAAAACGTCAGCTTCCGCTGGAGCACCCGCCTCCTCAACCTCGGCACCACACCGCTGTTCTACCGGTTCGAGGCCAATGCCTTCGACAGCCTGGACTCCGGGTTCAATACGCTCAGCGACAGTGACGACGCACGGGTACGCGGCGTGGATTTCTGGGGCGGGCTGACCCACAACTTCCGCCTCGGCCCCCGCACCACCTGGACGAACACCTTCGGCTTGGGCGCCGCACTCTACGAGCGCAACCGCGACGACCTCATCCGCCGGCGCGATTTTGAGCGCGCCCAGCCCGTGCCCTTCGAGGAATTGCCGCTCGACGAGGAAGGCAACCCCTTCTATCCACCCGGCATGGGCATCCCCCACGCCATACCCGGCACCGATCCACCGGTCGAGGACGGCACCATCCGCATTGATGGGCTGAGGTTTCGCGACGAAAACACCGTCGCCCTCGGCGACAGCCCGACCGAACTCTCGCCCGACGACTACGATACAGTCTACTATTTCGCGGAATACCGCTCCCGCCTCAACCATCGCTTCACCGAATTCCTCGACGGGTTCATCCTCTATCGCATCCGCGAGGGGACAACCGAGCACATCGGCCACTTCTACGAAGACACCGGCCGGCAGCGCGCCTTCCAGGACATCCATGACTTCTACACGGACATCCATTACCTCGAAGGCGGGCTGAACTACTTCCTCCGCTACCCGAACCTGACCGCCAGCCTGACCGCACGGCAGAACCTCAAGTCCCGCAGCGATACCTCGCCCAACGAGCAGCTCCGGTTCCTCGGCGTCGCCGTCGGCTACACCAACGACACCCGGGAACTCGAGTTGAACACAGGCGTGGGCTATCAGGACCGCCAGATCCGCGACCGGCAGGACCCGAACACCTTCGATCAGCCCTCCCTCGGCGGCTTCGTCCGGGCGGCCTACTTCCCCCGCCACTCGCGCTATTGGGCGGAGCTCGTCCTCAGCGGGTCGCACAAGCTCGAGGAAGACCCGGTGTTCCGTGACATACGCGCCGAGCGCCGCTTCGACGAGGACGACACGGAAGTCATCATCGCCCCCACCGTCGGCCGGCAGTTCGGCCCCAAGTACCGAGTCCAGCTCCAGGCGGAATACAACACCCGCTACAGGGACT
>SLOM01000143.1 GCA_007132505.1 Candidatus Sumerlaeota bacterium | reverse complement strand
GTCCCGGCGGCACAGAACCTCGGCCTTGGGATCACGCCCTGGAGCCCACTGGCGTCCGGACTGCTCACCGGCAAGCACAAGCGCGAGAAGCTGTCCGAAGGCCGGCTCAAGACTATGAAGGATGCCCCGAACCCCGTCTTCCACAAGGTCTCGGACAGGAACTTCCAGATCGCGGAGGCGGTGGTCGAGATCGCCGGGCAGATGGGACGCTCCCCCGCCGAGGTCGCCATCAACTGGGTCACCAGGCGGCCGGGCGTCACGTCCACGATCATCGGCGCGCGGACAGCGGAGCAGCTGGAGAGCAACCTTTCGGCGCTGGAGTTTGACCTGCCAGCGGAGGCGCTTGACCGGCTTGAAGAGGTCAGCAGGCTGCCCAAGCCGACCCCCTACCTGTTCTTCGATGAGGTCCTGCGGAAAGCAGGTTGCGGTGAGCGTCCGGTGGCCGCGGAGCCACCCTGGTTCCGGTAGCCGACCCACCCGGCTGGCCCGGAGAGCTTCGTGGCGGGCGAAGAAGAGCTTGATCTTGTTCCGGCCACCTTCGGCAGAGTCCGGAGGCGTGCTCTCCGTGCCCCGCCGCGGGGAGCCGGTAATTTCGTGTGCCGGGACGGACGATGGGCCTGTTCTACCGCCAGGAACTGGACGAGCTGGATGAGCGGCTGGCGAGCCAGTCCCGCCGCCAGCGCCGCCGAGAGAACCGGCGGATGCGCCGCGAATCGCGCGCGAGACGGCGTCGTGAAGTCGGCTTCCTGGCACGCTGGCTGGTGCGGGCGGTCATGGCTTTCATCCTCGTGCCGGTGGCGCTGGCGGGGGCCGGCGTGGGGGCACTGGCCGCCTGGGTACGGAATGCCCCGCCCATTGAGGAGTTCGAGGCCTACACACCACCTGAGGCGACGATCGTCTATGACCGCGAGGGCGAGCGGATCGCGGTGCTCTTTGAGCAGAAGCGCTTCGTCGTCCCCCTTGCCGAACTGCCGCTCGTGGTGCCGAATGCCTTCATTGCGATGGAGGACTCGCGGTACTTTCTGCACTTCGGCGTGGACCCGATTGGCGTCGTGCGCGCCGCCTGGGTGAACCTGACACGGGGGCGCACGGCGCAAGGTGCCTCCACCATCACCCAGCAGACCGCCCGCAACCTGCTGCCGCAGATCGGCTGGGAGCGCAGTGCCCAGCGCAAGATCGCCGAGGCACTCGTCGCCCTGCAGATGGAGCGGCACTACACGAAGGAACAGATCCTCGAAGTCTACCTGAACCAGATCTACCTGGGGAGCGGCACCTACGGTGTGGAGGCGGCCTCGCGGGCCTACTTCGGCAAGTCCGCCCGGGAGTTGACGCTCGAGGAGGCGGCCCTGCTGGCCGGTCTGCCGCAGATTCCGGAGCGATTCTCCCCATTGAACAACCCGGACCTCTCGCGCTGGCGGCGGGACCTGGTGCTCGGGCGCATGTGGGTGCTGGACTACATCGAGGACCGGGACTTCGACCGGGCGGTGCTGTCCGATGTTCAGCTCAATCCGGATGTGGTACCGAGGGGCGAGGCTTCCTACTTCGTGGATGCCGTGCGGCGGGCAGTGACCGGACAACCGGAGTTCCGGGGCCTGCGGCTCCAATCCGCCGGATGGCACCTTGAGACGACCGTGAACCGTCAGGCCCAGGCCACCGCCGAGCGGGTCCTGGCCGAGGGACTGGAGCAGGAGGAACTGGCCTGGATTTCCGGGAGGCAGGAGCGATGGGGGCGATGGCGCTCGCGCGATGATCATTGGCGGCCGCCCGAGCCGGGGCAGCGCCGCATGGGCGAGGTGGTCCGTACCTACGGCGGCTCCATCATCGTGGAATTGCCCGGCGGCTGGCGTGGCGATCTGACCATCCCACAGAACACAGCGCACTTCTTCACCGGGCCGGGGGCGCTCGCACCCGGCGAAGGGGTGGACATTGCAATCGAGGAGATCAACCACGAACGCGGGCTTTTCCGCGGCCGCCTCCTTCCACGCATCCGTCTGCAGGGCGCGCTCGTGTCAATGGACGTGCGGACAGGCGAGGTCCTGGCCCTTGCCGGCGGCCGCGCGTACCCGGACCCGGAGAACAACGGCTTCTTCAATCGCGCGGTTCAGGCACGGCGTCAGGGCGGCTCCACCATGAAGCCGTTCTTCTTTGCTGCTGCTTTGGAGAACGGCATGACGCCCGAGTCCATCGTGCAGGATTCCCCCATCGTCTTCCGGGACGGCTACGCCCCACGCAACTACGAGAACCGGTTCTTCGGCCCGACGACGTTGACGACGGCCCTGCGCAGGAGCCGAAACGTTCCCACGCTCCGTGTGGTGCAGCGGACCGGATTGCGCCGGGCGCTTGAGTTCGTGAGCCGCTTCGAGCGCACCGGCGAGCGCAAGTGGGAGCTCCCCATGGAATGGCCTGTCGTACTCGGCACCACAGAAGTCACGCCGCTGGAGCTGGCTGCGGCGTACCAAGTGATCGCCAACCGTGGGCTTGCACGGGGGCCGAGGCTTGTGCGCCGGATCGAAAACCAGGCCGGCCGCGAAATCCTCCGGGTTCCGGTCCCGCCAGAAGAGCAGATCATGGACAGGCGGACGGCCGAGGCGCTCGTCCGCATGATGGAAGGCGTCTTCCGGGACGGGACGGGCGAGTCGCTCCTGCCGATGCTCCCCTCCGGAATGGAGGGCCGGATCGCCGGAAAGTCCGGCACGACGAACCGTAATCAGGACGCGTGGTTCGCCGGGTTCAGCCCCCAAGAGGCCGTCGTGGTCTGGGTGGGTTTCGACCGGGATCTCCCTCTGGCGCCCGGCCGCACGGGAGCCAGAGCCGCGGGGCCCATCTGGACCCAATACATGACCGAGCGCTGGAATCAGCTCCCCCCGGAGCGCCGGAGTGAGTACCTTCCCGGGATGGAGCCGGCCATCACCGCACGGCGATAGGACAGGGTACCGGGCTCAGCTCGTGGGCTTGTCCGCCGGGACCTCGCGCACCTCTCCGATTCCCTCCCGGACAATCACGAAGGTGAGGCGCTGAACGGCGCCAAGGGCCTCACGGTCCTCCGGGACAGAGGGGTGCTGCCGGCCTGGCCGGTGGAGAACGGGCTTCCAGGCTCCAGGATTCAGGTAGGTCCGCTCCTCACCTGTGGAGGATTTCTTCGACATGCGGCCGGGGCGGTGGGTGTGACCGGCGACGAGAAGGCGGAATGGCTCGGGGAGCTGACCGGTGGCGTCGCGCGGGTCCCCACGCAGGAGCCGGCGGATACGGCGGCCGGGAACCAGTTCTTCCCGGCGTTCCACGCGATTGAAGTCCGGCCGCACATCCGGCCTCCCTGCCGCCCGGCGCAACTCCTCCCACAGAACACGCGCCGGCCCCGCAGCTCGGCCGACGAGGCGCTGAAGGTGCCCGGCAACCTCCGGCAACACGCGCGCCCCGGGATTCAGACGCGAATGCCAGAGATACTCTGCCAGCGCCGCCATGGAGACACCGGCATCAATCAGGGGCAGGACTGGCTTGAGCGGGCGGACAACATGGCGGACCACGCGGCGGCCCACACAGTCCGCCCGGGGATTGTCGAGCGCGCGCAGGCGATTGAATGGATCCCACTGGTGACCGTGCTCGGCGTAGAGGCCGTCCTGCGGCTCGGCGAACCAGTGCACCGGGCGCCCCTCCGCGCTGGCGTTGAGGCCAGGAAGTGCGTCGCGGAGCAGGGCCCAGGCGCGCGCTTCCACAAGCGGCTGATCGTGGTTGCCGAGAACCCAGGTGAGTCGCCCCCCCGCGGCGACCCACTCGCGGAGAGCCTCGAAGAAGCCGGGGTGCGCCGTCATGACGCGGAGGAGGGCGCGGGCGATGCGCTCGCGTGGCTGGCGGATGAGCCAGAGGTCAACAATGTCGCCCAGCAGCACAAGATGCGGGTATCGTTCGCCGGGTTCCCGGAGTTCCTCCATGGCCTGACGCAAGAGGGTACTGAAGCGGTCGTGGAGGCGCCGGATGGCCTCGCGGCGGCGGGGCGGATCGGGGCGAAGTCCTGCAGTTTCAAGGCACCGGAAGTCCTCCAGCTCGTCGCCTGCGCCGAGGTGAAGGTCGCTGAGAATGAGGCATGGCATGGCTTTGCACGGCTCCTTTGCTGGCCGGGAGTGATGGTACGGAGTGGAGCCGTGTGGAGGTTGAGTCGTCCCTTGGGGCTGTGTGAATTTGGTGTGAATTTCGTTGGTGCAGGGGGTTGAGGCGCTTGGAGTTGGTGCGCTTCTTTACTGGGCGCTTAAATTTAAGTCTTTACTATTGTGTAAAACATTACATAGAATGAGAGGTCTGATCCAAGTCTGCAACAGAAATCTGCTTGTTTTACCGCGTTTCGCGTTGACTCAGGCCGCCCGGCGCCCCACCCTGCTCACCAGCGGTTGCGGCTCGGGTTTGAACCGGTCAACCCGGCCCGGCCCCGGATAATGGCCAAACACTGCTTCCAACCGGAAAGGATGAAGAACCTCATGACCCCAGGCACTTCCCCCCGTAACGGATCGAAGGCTTTTACCCTGATCGAACTTCTGATTGTGGTGGCGATCATCGCCATCCTCGCGGCTATCGCTGTCCCCAACTTCCTGGAGGCGCAGACCCGCTCGAAGGTCTCGCGCGTCCAGTCCGACATGCGTGTTCTGACCACGGGCATCGAAGCCTACCGCGTTGACTTCAACGTCCCCCCCCGCTCCCACCGTGTTGTTGGCGAAACGCGCGAGTACGTGATGGGCGCCATGACCACGCCCATCGCCTACCTCTCTTCCATCCCGAGAGACCCCTTCAACATGGAGGGCACACCCGGCAACCGGACGATCACCTACTGGGGCCCTGACTACCTGTTTGGCAACACGACGGTGCAGACCCTCACGGGACCCGTGAACATCCCCGACACGAGCAGCCGGACGGCGTTCTGGTTCCACCCGCACTTCCCAGCCATCTCCGACGGCAACCGGGTTCTGCGCGAGAATTTCTACACGCTGATCAGCCTTGGCCCGGATCAGGTCTTCTCCATCCTCGTCCCGCCCGAGGGCGTCTCCGGTGGATTCGGCAGCCTCCCGCTGACCCCGTACGATCCGACGAACGGCACGCTTAGCTACGGGGATATCATCCGCATCAACTAACCCAACGCACCCTCTCCAACCTCCGTCTCCTTGTGGTGGGTCCCGGGCAGGACGAAAGTCCTGCCCGGGATTTTTTTATTGGGTTGTCAGAATTTCCTGTCACAGCGAGTTGACGGATCCTGGAAGAAGGCACCACGCTTTTATCTTGTTGTGCCTCATTCCAAACTGCCCGCCAGCCGCACAGAGAGCGGGAACCGGCGGGGAGAGAGGGGAATCCCATGAGAGGGAGTTCCAGCGTTTTCGCGGGAGCGCGTGGTCTTGCGCGCGTGGAGGTTCTTGTCACCGGTACCGTGCTGGCCGTTCTGGCGGCGATTTCGGTACATGCTTACCGCCCTGCCGACAAGGGCACCGATCTGGCGCAGGTGCAGTCGGACATGCAAGCGATGTCCGTGGCGATAGAGGCCTATGCCGCTGACTGGGACGTGCTGCCACGGTCTTACCGCGTGGCTGGTGAATCACGGACCTTCCTTCTGAGTGTGCTCACCACCCCGGTGGCCTACCTTGATGAAGTGCCGGCGGACCCGTTCAACACAACCGACACGGACCCCGCCAACCGGGTGATCAACTACTGGGGACCGGACTACCTGTTCGGGAACACGACCGTGCAGACCTCCATGGGCCCGCTGCCGATTCCGGATGTCCGCCCGCGGACCGCTGCTTGGCTCCAGCCGCACTTCCCGGAACTCTCGGACGGGACGGAGCTGCTGCGGGAGAACTTCTACATCCTGCTCAGCACCGGACCAGACGGCGTGTGGTCGGTGCTTGATCCACCGGAGGGCGAAACCGGTGGTTTCCCGAACCTGCCCGTCACGCCCTACGACCCGACGAATGGCACGGTGAGCTACGGCGACATCGTGACCATCCACAACGACCCCACCAAGCCACAGGACACGAGGGTGGAGGACTTCCTCCAGCTCCAGTAGGATGAGCTGGCGCGGCCGAAGGACCCTGCCGGGGCCTGGGCACCGCGCCAACTCCCGCTTGCCCGGAGTGCGGGCCTTCCATTCGCTGTCTCTTCCCGGGACGGGGCATTTGGCCTCGCTCACTCTGGCGGAGGAGACGGAAGGCATGGCGGCCCGCACTCTTACGGCGACGGTTCTCGGCTCCGGCACCAGTTCCGGCGTGCCGGTGATTGGCTGCGAGTGCCC
>SLOM01000251.1 GCA_007132505.1 Candidatus Sumerlaeota bacterium | reverse complement strand
TAGCCCTGGAGGGTCAGATCGGTCTCTCATCTCAGGTCTTTGCCTGCCGGGGTTCCGGGGTCACTCTTGATCGCGGCTTCCGGGCCCTGCCACAGAGAATCCGCCGCGCAGAACGATTCGCGATCGGGGACGCCAACCAGGTGCCACCAATAAAGAGAAGGAAAAACAGCAAATTGCCCACCAGACTGTCCTCCCACGAGAAGCGCCTGAAGAGCGTGACGTAGAAGACGAGGAGCATCGCGTGCCAGAGCCCCAAGTAGACCATACCAAGATGGAAGGACAACCGGTCGAATTGCCGTTGGAGGCGCCGGCGCCGGGCTGGGCAGCGAACTTGGCGGAGACGTGTGGGCATTGGTGGTATCCTATACAGCCCCTGGAGTGTCTGGTGTCTCGTTATTCCCGAAGCCGTCCGCCGGGGAGCCATTTCCGCGGAGAGCGGGGTCCCGATGATGGGGAGAAAGTTCAGCCCGAAGATTCCGGTGTGCATCGGGATGATGATCCCGATGCGGCGGAAGGCCTCCCTGAGCGAGTGGAGCACACCGAGGGGCACGGTGCAGTCCCAAGCCCCCCCGCGCTGGCCCGGATGCCTCAATCATGGTCAGCCGAATTCAACAAGTCGTTCAGAAGGTCCTCAGACATTCCGTCAAGCAAGTCGGGGTAGGCGCTGAGGATATCCATCCAAATCACATCCTCCCTCACATTTCGAATAACTCGCGCCTCGATTTCCGATCCGTATCGCTCCCCAAACTCGGCAGCCAGGGCGACCACAAGAAAAAGCAGAAACGGTTCGTTGTGATGGCTGCCGACTTGCGGCCGAAGATCGAGATATTCTCGCATTGTGTTGTCCGTGGGGAGGTCACCACGGACCAGACCATCGGCCAGAAAATCACACTTCACCGCCGACCTGGTCCCGAACGCGTCCATATCGTAGGCCTCAAAGAGTTGTTCCAGTTCAACCGCAAGCTCCTCCTGCAACTGTTCCAGCGTTTCATCGGGAATATCGCCGTCCTCTAGGATGGCTGGGTCTTCAAGGCGCTCAAAAATCTGATCAATACGTTCGAAGGCTTCATCGCCTTCCGGGCTGTGCGGGTCCTCCAGTCCGATATCGTGAATCATCTCGGTATGGAACCAATTCTCCAGGTCTTTCCGGACAGGGCGGTTGTCGCCGCTCTCAGCGGCATTCCGTTTGGTTGCTGCCAGGGAAACGATCTCTACCAGAGCCTCGAAGGAGACAAGCTCTTGCTTTCCACAGAGCGTCGCAGCTATACGGTCCTGTTCTTCTTTCACTGCGAGTGAGCTCTCGTGCTGATGACAAGAGATGGCTGCAAGAACGCACGCAAGCAGGAGGAGGTGGGGCCACAAGCAAAACAGGCCTGACTTCTTCTGGATCATATCTTGAAGGCTTTTCATACTCGGTCAATCTCTCGGGTAGGGGGTGAATGCCCAGCGAGATCGCGCCTGGCGAAGGTCCAGCCGGGTGTGCCCCTAAGAATCGAGCAAAGCTTGAAGCGGGGAGGTGCGGCCCGTCAACAGGTTTGCAGACCGATCCATCCGGCGCAGAGACGATAGAACGGAGGGCAGGCCCTCAGCCCTGCCGGTGGACCATCGCGCGTTCCCGCAGGGCCTGCTCGCAATAGAGCCGGGCGGCGGCCACGGCCGACAGCACCGGCAGCCAGAAGACGTTGCAGGGGATCAGGATGAGAAGCGCCAGACCGAGCCCGAGCGGCACGGAAAGGCGCTTGCGCCAAGCCATCCACCGGAGCTTCTGCGGGATGGTCATCTTCCGCCGGTCCAGGATCGAGCTGTACGCATTCAGCGACAGGAACATGATATTGTTGGCAAACATCAGACCCGCGGAGAGCGGGGTCCCGATGATGGGGAGAAGGTTCAGCCCGAAGATTCCGATGTATATCGGGATGATGATTCCGATGCGGCGGAAGGCCTCCCTGAGCGAGTGGAGCACGCCTAGGTACCAGCGCTCGCGCGGGGGGATCAGCTCCGGGGCGGTGGCGAGCAGTTCCTCCTCGATTTCCTCCACGATGAACGAGCAGAAGGGGGCGCTGACCGGAATGACGAGGAGGTAGGAGACGATGCCGCTGAGGACCAGCAGGAGGAAGAAGGCGAGGGTTTGGGCAAGGAGGGCAAGCTCGCGCGGCAGGTCCCACCGCTCCTCCACCCAGCCGCCGAGCGGAAGCACGAGGCCCTGGACCCCGATGGTCAGCATGGCCGCCAGGATGGCGAGGCTGAGGGCGGCGGGGATGAGCGCGACGGCCAGCAGGCGGGGCCGCACGAGCAGGAAGCCGATGGAGCCAATCGGGGAAAGAAGCACCCGCAGAAACGAGGGGGGAGAAATCTGAGGTTGCATCGCGGGGCGGTCCGTTCGCTCCGATGAATGGCGCGCGGCGCGGGCCGCGCGGGATTGCCAACACCCGGAAAGGGCGGATTGAGCGCGTGCCGGTCAAGGTCCTGCCACAGACCCTCATCAACCAGATCGCCGCTGGCGAGGTGATTGTCCGAATGGCCAGCGTGGTCAAGGAGCTGGTGGAGAACTCCATGGACGCGGGGGCCACGCGGATCGAGGTGCAGGTGGACGCGGGAGCGCGCGACCTCGAGGTGCGCGACAACGGCGCGGGGATGAACCGCGAGGACGCGGAATTGGCGCTCCAGCGGCACGCCACCTCGAAGATCGAATCGCTGGACGACCTGCTGGCGATCCAGACCCGCGGGTTCCGGGGGGAGGCGGTGCCGAGCATCGCCAGCGTCTCGCGCCTTGAGATGCAGACGCGCCCGCACGACGCGCTCTCCGGCACGCGGGTGGTGGTGGAAGGCGGACGGATCGTGCGCATCGAGGCCGCGGGTTGCCCGCCCGGCACGCGCATGATCGTGCGGGACCTTTTCTACAACACCCCCGCGCGGCGGAAATTCATCAAGACACCGGCCAGCGAGCTGAATGCCGTGATGGCAACGCTGATGCGCCAGGCCATGGCCCAGCCCTCCATCGGCTTCCGTGTGGAACGCGCCGGCCAGACGGTGATGGAACTCCCCGAGGGGCAGGCGCTGGCAGACCGGTTCCGCAGCCTGCTCTCCGCCCAGGTCGGGAAGCCGCTGCTGCCGCTCGACTTCGAACGGGAAGGCTGCCGGGTGACCGGGTTGCTGGCCCACCCGCAGGACGCCCGCGGGGACCGGCGCTCGCAGTTCTTCTTCGTCAACGGGCGGCCCTTCAGCGCCCGGCCGCTCGGTGCCGCGCTCGAGCAGGCCTGCAAAGGCTACGTCATGGCGGGGCGGTTCCCCATCTGCTGCGTCATGATCGAGACGGGCCCGGGGGAAGTGGACATCAACGTGCACCCGACCAAGGAGGAGGTGCGCTTCCAGAACGAGCGGCTGGTGGCCGGAACCGTCTATCACGCGGCGCGGGAGGCCCTGGAGGGATGCGAGGACCTGCTGGGCGACATGCAGCTCCCCGGCCGGGAGGAGAAGGCGGAGCCGGACTCCCCCGCCGCCCCGCCGCGGGAGAGCCCACGCCCCGCAGGCGAGCCGGCACCGGGACAGGCCTTTCCGGGCTTCTTCAGCTCCCCCGAGCGCCTTATCCAGCGCGCCTTCGACCGCAAGCGCCAGCGCGAGGCGCAGCCGGACATCCTGGCGCCGGGGCCGCGCCCGGAGGCTCCCCGCGAGCCACCTACACCACCCGCCGAACCCGCCCGGCTCCCCCGCGTTCGGACCGGCGACGGCGCGCCCGTCTCCGCCGGACCGGGAGAGAGGCCCGAGTACTCCTTTTGGGAGGGCACCGACGAGCCGGAGCCGCTCGGGCAGGTGGCCGGGACGTATATCGTGGCCCGGTACCGGGGTGCGCTGCTGATCGTGGACCAGCACGCGGCGCACGAGCGGCTTGTCTATCTCCAACTGAAACGCCGGCCCGCCGCCACGGAATCCCAGGCGCTCCTGCTGCCGGTCACCGTGGAGCTCACCGCCGCCCAGAGCGAGACGATGCACGAGCTGGCACCACTCTTCCGCGAGCATGGCTTCGAGCTGGAGGCGTTCGGGCCGCGGAGCTGGCTGCTCAAGTCCATCCCGGCGGACCTGCCGGAGCTCGACCCGGTGCCGCTGCTGACCGGCATGATTGACGACTACGAGGAGGCCCGCCGGATTGATGCGCTCGGGGAGCTGCGGGACCGCCTGCTCATCCGGGCGGCGTGCCACGGCTCGATCCGGTCCGGGGCCGTGCTCTCCCGCGAGGAGATGGGATCGCTCCTGCGGCAGATCAAGGAGGAGCGGCTGTCCCTGACCTGCCCCCACGGCCGGCCCACCATCGTGCGCCTGACCCGCGAGGAGCTCGACCGCCAGTTCAAGCGCGTGGTCTGAACGCGCCTGCGGCATTCCCTGAGAGCCATTGGCCGTGCATCTCTTTCGTTGCCCTTCGCCAGTGGTTCCTGTCCTCTGCCCTCGTGAACTCCGGTGGAGGAGGTGACGGACATGGCAAAGGTACTTGTTCCCCTCGTGGACGGATTCGAGGAGGTGGAGGCAGTCACCGCCGTGGATTTGCTGCGCCGGGCGGGCGTGAAGGTCATCACCGCAGGCATTGGAACGACCAACCCGGTGGGCTCCCACGGTATGGCGCTGGAGGCGGACGTGACGCTGGAGGAGGCGGCCCGCGCGGAGTACGACGCCATTGTGCTGCCCGGTGGACCGGGCACCCCAAGGCTTCTGGAGTCGGAAATCCTGACCAAAATGATCCGGCACCACGCGGAGCGCGGGAAGCTGCTGGCCGCGATCTGCGCCGCGCCAACCGTCCTGGCCAGCCTCGGGCTGCTGGAGGGCCGCAACGCCACCTGCTTCCCCGCCAAGGAGGAAAAGATGGCCGGGGCGAAGCTCTCCCACGAGCCGGTGGTGGTGGACGGCCATTTTGTAACCAGCCGGGGAGCAGGCACGGCGGTGCCGTTTGCCCTCAAGGTGGCTGAACACCTGGTCGGCGCGGAGACCGCGGAGAAGGTCTCCCGCTCCATCATCTATACCTAGGCGATTGGGGGAACCACCGGCAGGATGGCAATGGAGTACCGATCCGGATTCTGCGCGGTCTGCGGCGCCCAGCGAAAGGTCGAACGGCCGGGAACCAACCATGTGCTGCACCTGCTTCTTACGATTTTCACCTGCATGCTCTGGCTTGTCGTGTGGTTCCTCGTGTCTGTACAGTTCGGGGGCTGGCGATGCACGTTTTGCGGGTCGAGGAGAGTTAGCCGTGTCCGTTAATCCCACTAGGCGAGGTTGTTCCCGATGGACCGTCAACAGCTGATGAACCGATTGGCAGAGCTGGACAAGGAGATTGATTTCGCCGTCAAGGCGGGCAAGGCGCCGACGCTTGACGTGCGCAAGCAGCAGTTCCCCGCCGGCACGATCGGGGCCGGCATCGTGTTCCTTGCCCTGCGGCTGTTCTCCCGCCCCCTGCTCGGCATGGTGGTCCCGGTTCCCGAATGGTGGCACATCGCGGAGTGGGTGCTGCTCATCATGGGCGCCTTCTTCGTCGTCGTGGGGATCTTCCAGGTCCTGGCCTGGATCGCCCGGAAGGCCAAGCCCACGAAGACCAAGGAGTACCGCGAGTCCAACGAGCGTGTCCGCGAACTGAAGGCCCGGCGCGAGGAACTCCAGCGCCAGCTCAAGGAACTCAAGTAACCGCCAACCGGCACGGGCCGGCGGAAAGGGTGCACAACAGGACGCCCTCCGGCGGCGGAGGGGGGGGCATTGTTACGTTCGTTTGGGTCGAGGGAAGGTGGAGCTGGCGGACGGATTCGAACCGACGACCTGCTGATTACAAATCAGCTGCTCTGCCAACTGAGCTACGCCAGCCCCGGCGCGGGAGGAATGCATCCACCACACGGCCCGCCGGTCAAGGGGAAGCCGGCCAACCTCCCCGGTTGACGTGCCGGGGCAGGCGCGGCTCCGTGTGGGCCTTCCGATTCCCGGCAGGGGGAGGTACCATCCGGCAGGACAGATGACCGTGGAGAGCTTCCGCAGGTGGAGACAATCCCCGCGGCTGAGGGCCGCAGCGGTGGCGGTGCTGTTTGTGGCACTCGCGGCGGCTGTGATGGCCCGCGCTGCGCCCGTCCGCCACGGGGCTCCGATGCCGGCGGCCTTCTCCGCGGACGAGGTGGATGTGGTGGCGCGGGCGCTGCTCATGGCCCGCGGCGACCTGCTGCCGCTCCATGCCGACAAGCCCACCTTCACGCACCTGCTGCTCGCGGGAAGCTACGCCGGCCTCTACGCCGTGAGGTGGGCAGGCAGCGCCGGCAGCTATACGCTGGAGGACTTCGAGCGGGACTTCTTTCTCGCGCCGTTTCCCTTCTATCTGGCGGGGAGGACAATTTCCCTGCTGGCGTCGCTCGGCACGCTGGCGCTGCTGGCGTGGCTGCTGCGCGGCAGGCCTGCCTGGGCCGCCGCCGGTGGGGTGCTGCTGCTCGCCTGGGGAGGCAGCACGATCCACTACGCCCACGTGGCCAAGGAGGACGCGCTGGGGACGTTGCTCGCCTTTGCCTCGTTCGCGGCGGCGGCCGTCCACCTGCGCTCCCGCCCCGCGGAAGGCGCGGACTGGAAGCAAGCGCCCCTGCTCGCAAGCGCCGTCTTCGCCGGGCTGGCTGTCTCGACGAAGTACAACCTCTTCTTCGCCGGGCTCTTTCCGCTCGTAGCCTGGTGGTGCAGCGGTGGGCGCTGGCGCCCGTTCCTGGCGGTGGCTGTGGCGGGATTTGCGGGGTTCGCCCTTGGGACACCGGCCGTCGTGGCGAACCCGGGTCACTACTTCCGCGAGACGCTCTCCGCGCCCATCCTGACGCAGGTGGCCGGCGGGTACAACATCCTACAGTACTCGGAGAATCGCGGTCCGGGCTTCCTTTGGCAAATCGCGTGGCGTGAGTGGGGTCCGGGGCTGGCGGCCCTTGCTGTGGGGCTCGTGGCTTTTGCATGGCGCGTGCGGGAACACGCGATGCGCCTGCTGTTCTTCCTTCCCGCGGGAGTTTATGCGGCCGTGCTCGCGGTGAGCAGCCAACTGGACTTCCACTATGCGCTGCCGTTGGCGCCGATCATGGCCTGGGCGGCCGCGGAGGGCTTCGCGCGGCTCGCACCGGACAGCCCGGAGGCGGGAAGGCTGGCCGGGCCGGCACTTGCCGTGGGAGCGCTCTCCGTGGTGGCGATGGTGGCATGGTCCGGCGAGCGAACCTGGCAAGTCCGGCAGGATCTGCGCGAAGGAGACGCGCGGCTCCGCGCCGCCGCCTTTCTCCAAGAGGACCTCGGGCTGGCGGACGCCCCGCCGGAACGCCCGCTCCTCATCCTCTCCAACTACGCCTACCGCTATCACCCGGCCGTGGCGCTGGACCGGGAGAGCTACGAGCGCCTCCTCGCGGAGACTCTCGCGGCGGGCGGCTCGGGCCGTTACTTCGAGCGTGCGGCCCGGTACGCTGCCGAAGCGGAACAGACACCACTCCCCGCACGATTCCTCGCCTTCGACACACGGTTCTGGGTGCAGCCGGACGGCACCCGCGAGTTCGCCCCGCAGCGATTCCCCCTCGATCCGGAGGAATACGCCGGGGATTTCTCCCTGGTGATCGTGCCCTCCCACACCACACGCCTCCTGGAGTTCGACGCGCCGGAGTTCCGGGACGTGCAGGACTTCATCCGCGCGATGGTGGAGATGCCCCTCGTGGCGGAATTCACCCAGCACGCGGCGCTGGGCCCCTCCGTCAGCATCCACAAGGCCCCGGATTAGGCGTACCGGGCGGAGCTGGAACGGTCCACACAAGACGCCACCCTGCGCCCGGACAGGACACGAACAAAAGGCGAATCCTCCGCGCAGAGACATTCCTGCAACTCCTTGGAAGGTGGAG
This sequence comes from Candidatus Sumerlaeota bacterium, assembly GCA_007132505.1. Taxonomy (GTDB): domain Bacteria; phylum Sumerlaeota; class Sumerlaeia; order SLMS01; family SLMS01; genus SLMS01. The sequence continues at coordinate 12,975 of SLOM01000251.1, read as the reverse complement.
AAGGACCTACGGGTCGTTTTTTGCTAAAACGTTCCCTGATTGCGCTTGAATTTGACCGGGGCGCTTTCGCACACTCTGATTCTGAAGGGAGGGGAGGTTGATCGGCCGGGAATTTGGCTCACCATTTGCCCACATCGGATGACGATCCGCTGCTCGCTGCGAGAGGCGGGCAACGGTTCAGTCTTCCGCGCCGAGAATCTCTCCAGCATCACAGCGCCAAGGAAGTGAGAGAAACCTAGAAACACATGTCACTGCTTCTGCCAAAGAAAAAGAAAAGAAAAATCGTGCTGTTCCTGTGCACGGGAGACACCTGCCGGGGCCCCATGGCCCAAGGCTACATCAAGAGGGCCATGGAAGAGAGGGGCATCACGGGCGTCGAAATCAAGACGGCCGGGATCATGACCAGCCATGGCCTGATTCCCACCCCGGAAGCCGTCCAGGTCATGAGAAATGCCGGCGTGGACATCACAGGGCACCGCAGCGCCGTGCTGACCGAGACGCTGATCCGCAAAGCGGACCTCATCCTCGGCATGTCTCCGCTCCAGACCCAGTACGCAAAGCGCCTCACCGAGGAGGCAGTCGGCAAGACCTACCTCCTCAAGGAATACGCCGAGAGCGACATGAAGAATTACCAAATCAATGATCCGATGGGCGCGACGCTTGAAGTGTACAAGCGCGTCTATCGCGAAATGAAGCTGGCAATAGACAAAATGCTGGACACCAAGGAGTTCTTCGGCGCCTCCCCCAGCGCCAAGAAGAGTGCCGCAAAGAAGAAAACACCCGCCAGCGGCCGGAAAGCCAGCACGCGATCCCGCACGACGAGCAAGGCCAAGGCCAAGACAACCACCCAGACCACCCCGCGGACCCGCAAGAAGGCCACGGCTTCCTGAGTCAAAGAGGGTGCGCCGAGGCAACGGGGGGAGAGACAATCTGTCTCTCCCCCCGCCCAGTTTAAGCCAAGACAGCCCTGCCCGGGTGATTCAAATCCCGAGCAGTTCACCATATTTGCGCTCAAAGTGCCGGAGGAGCGCGTCCGCCGACGGGTCCCTGCCCGTGACCTTCCGCACGAGCGGCACCGGACGCAGGCGCTTGCCCTCGCGGTGGACGTGTTCGCGGAGCCACTCCAGAGGGGCCGTGAAGCGGCCCTGCTCCACGTCGTCCCACATCCCCGGCAGGTCCTCCTCCATCTTTTCGGCGATCATGGCGCCGTAGATGTTGCCGAGCGTGTAGCTCGGGAAATAGCCGAAGGCGGCATGGGACCAGTGCACGTCCTGCAGGCACCCGGCCGCATCGTCCGGAACGTCAACGCCGAGCAATTCCTTGTACTGGCGGTTCCACTCGGCGGGAATGTCCTCCACGGCCAGTTCTCCGGCCAGGAGGCGCACCTCCAGGTCGAAGCGCACGGCAATGTGCAGGTTGTAGGTCACCTCGTCGGCACCGACGCGGATCAGGCTGGGCCTTACCCGATTGATGGCGCGCACGAAATCCCCCACCTCCACGCCATCCAGTTGCCCCGGAAAGTACTCCTTCATGACGGGGAGAAAATGCCGCCAGAAAGGGGTGCTGTGGGCGATGACGATCTCCCAGAAGCGGGACTGCGACTCGTGGATGCCATGGCTGGGAGCCCCGGCCAGCGGCGTGCGATCGTCTTCGGTGCGGAACCCTTGATCGTAGAGCGCATGGCCACACTCGTGGATCGTGGCGAGCAGCGCTTCGACGGGGTTTGACTCGTCGTAGCGCGTGGTGATGCGGACGTCGCCCCGGCCGAAGCTTGTGCAGAAAGGGTGGGCGGCGATGTCCTGCCGTCCTCCCTCAAAGTCGAAGCCGATGTCCCTTGCCACGCGCAGGCCGAATTCGCGCTGCCGGTCCGCGGGCCATGTGCCGGAGAGGAACTGCGTGTCCGGCTCGGGGACAGCGCGGATGCGTCCAAGCAGGGCCACGGTGGCCTCGCGAAGCGGCTCGAGGATGGGCCGCAGCGTGGCCGCCGTCATGCCGGGCTCGAAGTCCGGTACAAGGGCGTCCCATGGCGTGTCCTTGTAGCCAAGGCACTCGGCCTTCTGCCGGGAGAGTTCCAGCAACCGGGAAAGATGCGGGGCGAACGCGGCAAAGTCCTTCTGCTTGCGGGCACGCACCCATGCCTCGAAGGCGGCGGAGGTCTCCAGCGCCATCTCCCGGACTAGTGAACCCGGCAGCTTGATGAGCCGCGTGCGGATGAAATCCAGCTCGCGAAGGAACGCACGCCCGTCCTCGGACAGGTCTCCGTCCGATTCCGCCCTGGCCATCAGGTCGCCAAGCCGGGCGCTTGTGATGCGCTCGTGGATGAGCGAACTGAGCGTGGCCATCTGCCGGCCACGGCTTTCCGCACCGCGCGGGGGCATGTAGGTTTGCTGGTCCCAGGCGAGGACCGACGCCGCGTGGGCAAGGTCGGCGATTTCGCCGCAGGCTTCCTTCAAGGGTGCAGAAACGGGCATGGGGAGAGAAAGCCTTTCGTGTGGGGTACTCGACGGACAGGGAGATCACCTCACCCCGGACCGACGCGTCAAGCAGGCCGGGAGGGGCCGGGCAGAACAGAATCATCCGCCGATTCCGCCGAGGGACGCCGAGGAACCGGAGGGCTGCTTCTCCCGGGTTGAGGGGGACAGCATCTGAGTGAATCTGCTCACACCGGGTGGCCGCATGAAGTCCTGAGGCACGCGCACGCACTCCGGGCGATGGAAAGCGTTGTCCCTGTGGGGGCGGCGATGCTAGACGTCCGAGACGTTCGACGTTGAGTTGCGCCCGTGCGCGTTCGTCACCATTCCCGTTCCGGACAGCCCGTGATGCTTACCCGTTTGCGCCCGTACCTGCCCGCCGCCGTGGACGCGGTGTTCCTGTTCCTGGCGCTGGTCACCGCCTACAACCTCGTCTTCGGATTTGCCATTCCGCATGCAACCACGCTCGACAGCGAGAACTACACGGAGCAGCTCCGCCTGCTGCTGCCATGGTGGGTGCTGACCCATGTGGGGCTGCTGGCGGTCTTCCCGCTGTACCGCGGCACGGCACGCCCGGGTGCGGTGATCGCCGGAGCGACCGCCTGCCATTTCGTCCTCTGGGCCATCTTCAACGTAGTCCTCGCGGGAAGGGAGGGCTTCCTCGACCTGCCCGTGGTGCTGGCCAACGGCGGCGAGTTCACTGTCGTGACAATCCCTTGGGTCGCACTGATCCTGTACTCGCTTCTCGCCGGTGGATTCCTCTGGGGATGGAGGCAGTTGCCGCTCCTTTCCGGGGCGGTTCCCGGCGTGCCCGCCACTGCACGTGCCGGTGCCGGCATGCCCCGCTACCTTGTTGGGGACGGTCCGGCGGCCGAACGCCTCCTCAAGCGGCTTCGAGAGAGCGGCGAGCCACTCCCCTCCCAGGTGATCACCCGCGACGTGGCCCGCGTGGGAGGACGCTTCTCCGGCATTCCGATAGTCGGCACGGTGGAGAAACTGCCGGACGTGCTGGGCGCGAACGAACCGGCGGAGGTCCTTATGGCGGCCGAGAAGCGCGACGCGGCGGAACTGCGCCGCATGCTGGACGCATGTCAGGCCTGCCGTGGCCGTTTCCTTCTGGCCGCCCCAGCCTCCAGCGGCCATCCGCTCCGGCCCCTTGCCCCGGCGGACCTGTTTGGCTGGGCGGAGACTCTCGACAAGGAAGCGGAGGATTTCCCGAAACCCCGCGTGCGGCGCACCGTGATCGTGGGCGGCGGAGGAGCGCTCGGCCGGGAGCTGGCAGGTCAGCTCGCCGCACTCGGCCCCGAAACGGTCTGGCTTGTGGAGCAGCACCAGGAGGCCTTGGAGGCCGCGATGGCGGCGGTTACAGCCGACCACCCGAAGGCCTCGGTGCATGGCACCCTGCTCTGCCCCGGGGACGCCAACGGCGTGGCAATGCTGATGGAGCGGGCCCGGCCTCAGGCGGTCCTTTACGCCGCGCAGTGGGACTCGGTCTCCCTGCTGGAGGGAACCCCGGGAGCGGCAGTGCGGCAGGATGTGCTCGCGCTGGCCCCGTGGATCAGGCTGGCGCATGGGCTGGGAGTGGATGCTTTCGTGCTGGTCTCGCGCCTGCAGGCTGGGGATCCCTCGAACGTGGCTGCTGCGTCGCTGCGGCTGGCGGAGCAGGTGGCTCTCAGCCGGGGCGCACGGAGTGAGTGCCGCTTCACGGTGTTGCGGCTGCCGGAGGTGGTGGAGCGCCACGACTCCCTGGTCTCGCGCCTGTGCCGGATGATCGCCGCCGGCGGCACCATCCGGCTGCCGCACCCGGACGTGGAAGTCGCGGGCGTTCCGGCGCGCTGGGCGGCCCGTCTGGCTCTTGGCGTGCTCTCGGCGAAGGCGCCCTCGGGTGTCCTTGCCGTGGCACCGCCCATCCGCTTGAAGGTCGCGGATGTGTTGCGTCAGCTGCTCGCCGCTGAGGGACGGCGTCCGGGCAAGGACGTCCAGCTGGAGTACACCGGCCTGCCGGACGGAGAACGGCTGCGCGAGCCCGCGCCGGAGGGCGACCAGCTCTTTGCACAGATGCCCCAGGTGCTCGCACTTGAGCACGAGGAGCTCCCGTCGCCCGAAGCACTGCGCGAAACCCTCCGTACGGTGGAGTGGCTCACGGAGGAGGAGCGGCCGGAGACACTGCTGGCCTACCTTGCGGAACGGATTCACGGCTACGTGGCCCCGGGCGGAGCGACCTGGAATCCCGCCGTTCTAGAGAATGCGCCTTGGGCCGAGGCGGAGGAGATCATGCCTCCGGCACCCGAGCTGCCCCGGACGGAAGGCAAGCCCCGGCAGGCACCGGAGCCCGTGGAGGACCTTGCCCCACCGGAACCCGAGCCCGAACCGGTCAAGGAAGAGGAGGACGAACCGGAGAGGCTTGCGTCCCCGCCGGGAGACGGTCCAACATCCTCCACGGACGAAAAGGACCCCGCAGAGGAAGGGGAGGACGGGCCGTTCGAGGAACGGGACCTCTTCACCCAGCCCCGCCAAACCCCCACGGCGACAACCGGAACACAGAAGGAATCAACCACGGAAGAAAGGATTGAGGAGTCCAACATGAGCACTGAGAAACAAACCACTGGCAAGGGATGCTGCCTCGTTCTATCGGTCACGAAGGACGTCGAGGCCGAGACGCTGAAGATGCTGCTCGAACAGCTCCAAAAGACCATTCTTGGGGAGAATGACCGGCTTGTCTGCCTTGTCGAGCCGGAGGACGCCGAGAAGCTCCCCGAAGGCGTGACCAAGCTGGTCCGCGGGACAAAGCCCAGCGGGGCCCTGATGAACGAAGCCATGGAGACCCATCCGGACGCGGATATGCTCCTGACCCTCAACTCCGAGGTTCTGCTCAAGGAAGGCGCCCTTGAGAAGTTCCGCCAGGCAATGGCCGACGGGACGCCGCTCGCCTACTCGCACTTCGAGGAGGACCGCGCCGGAGAACGCACAACCGTCACGCTCCACGACCACGAGGGGTGCCCCCACGAGCGCTTCGAGTACGGGCCGGTCATCGCCTACCGCACGGACGCGATCAAGGAGGCCGGCGGCATCCGCAAGGACCTCAACGTGGCATGGGAGTATGACCTGCACCTCAAGCTGATGGAGAAGAAGCCCTTCAAGCGCATCAAGGAACCCCTCTACACCCACTTCCTGAAGGTGGTGGAGGACAAGACAGGCAAGAAGGTTTTCTCACCCGGAGCAGGACCCCTGGGTGGGTTCAGCTACGTCTTCTATCCCGAAGAGGTGGAGCGCGAGGTCACCAGCGTGTTCGAGGACGCGCTCAAGCGCCGCGGTGCATGGCTCGACCACCCGACGGTCGAGGTGGATCACAAGGGGAAGAAGTACGAGGTCATGGCCACGGTCGTCATCCCCGTGCTCAACCGGGCCAAGTTCATCGGCAACGCCATCGAGAGGCTGCTGGTGAACACCTACAAGGATTTCGAGGTGATCGTGGTGGACAACGGCTCCACGGACGGGACGATCGAGATCGTCGAGGAATTCGCGAAGAAGGACCCGCGCGTGCGGCTCGTGCACGGAAAGGGAAGCACCATCGCCTCGGCCCTGAACGAGGGCATCCGCGCCGCCCGCGGCAAGTACGTCTTCCAGCATGACAGTGACGACCAGTACGACCCGACGACCATCGAGAAGTTCGTCGAGCACCTCGAGAGCCACCCCAAGTGCGGCTTGGCCATCAGCTACTACCGGCTCATGGATGAGGACGCGAACGTGATCGAGGAGGTGGACCCGGTCACCCACCACGGCTACACGCGGAACCAGATTCTCCGCCGCGACGGGGCCGGCGCCTGCCGCGTCTTCCCCAAAGCGGTCCTCGAAGAGTTCGGACTGTACGATGAGGAACACTACGCCAACTTCGGCGAAGACTACGACATGGTCCTCAAGGCCGGCGAGAAGTACGATGTGGACCGCATCCACGAGGTGCTCTACTACTACCGCCGCCACCCCGACAACACCGACGTGACGCGCGATCCGGAGGTGAAGTACAAGAACAAGAACCGGGCGCGCCAAGAGGCACTCCGCAGGCGTATCGAGATCAACAAGCGCCTCGGGAAGGCCTGAGAGCGGACTGGCTGGGTTATTGCATCGCATGCCGGGGGCGGACCACGCTCCCGGCATCGTGCTTTCATGCCGAAGAACAGAGACGGAGAGTTGTCCGGTCATGGAACGACTCACAAGGAAGCAAGCAAACGCCCTGAGTACCTGGGCAGGCGCCGTGGCGCTGGTGCTCGCAGCCAGCTTTATGCTGGCGTGCGGCGGCTCCGGTCATCGCGTCCAGATGGACACCGCCCCGGCGGAGGAGACCACCCTGGAGGTCGTCCTGGAGGAAGTCGGCGTGGTGGATTCCACCCGCGTGGTGAACATCAACTCCCCGTTCCGAGGCCGCATCGTTCACATCCTGGACAGCGGAACAGAGGTGAGCGAAGGCGACGTGGTCGCGCTGCTCGACGTCCAGAGCCTCGAGGAATCACTCGAGAACCAAATCGAAAACCTCAAATCCATCCGCAACGAGCTCGAATCGGCGGTGGAAGAGATGACCATGACACTCCGCAGCAACGCGCTCGACATCAGCTCGGCGCAGGCGGAGCTGGACCTCACCCGTGTCGAACTGGCCAACGTGAACCAGGAGCTCTCCGAGCTGGAATACCTTCGCAGCCGCGATCTGGTCGCCGAGGACAACGTGCGCTCGGCCGCCTTCCGGCTGCGCACCTCCGAAATCTCCACCTATCGGGAAGACATGAACCTGCGCAGCAGGGTCACCGGCTCCCAGACCAGCGAGCTGAGCAACCAGACCCGGCTCGAGCGCATCAGCGTGCGTGCCAGCGACACGCTCCGCCGTATCGGGGAGACCGCCCAGCGCATCGAGCTGGCGGAGATACGCTCCCCGGCGGAGGGTCTCTTCCTGCGCCATTCCCGCTGGGACTGGAGTTCACGCCGCAACGTGGAACGCCAGTCCGGGCAGGAAGTCAGCGAGCGCGACCGGTTGGGCGAAATCCCGGATATCAACCACCTGGTGGTCCGCTCGCAGATACCAGAGAGCGAGATGCTGAACGTGCGGGTGGGAACACCCGTGGAGCTCTCGTTCGAGGCCGCCGGCAACCTGCGCATCCCGGGCAGCGTCAGGTTCGTCGCACCACTGGCCGTGGAGCGCGAAACCTCCCCCGGAGGACAGATCACCGCCAGCGGCGATCAGCTCACCGGCGAGAAGGTCTTCGAGATCGAAATCGCCATGGAACGGATGGACGAGCGGCTCAGGCCAGGGCTGAGTGCCCGCGCCCGCTTCGTCCTCGACCGCCGCGATGACGTGCTCACCGTGCCCCTTGAAGCGATCAACACGACCTCCGCGGGCAGGCACTTCGTCCAGGTCGTCAATCAGGGCAAGCGCGAGGAGCGCGACGTGTCGCTCGGCCAGTCCTGTGACCGCCGCGTGGAAGTCCTCGAGGGTCTTCGCCCGGGCGAACAGGTGATCATCGGCGCCGACCGCAGGAGCTGACGGCCCTCATCGGCGTCCCTCCGCGCAATCAGCGGATGCATGCTTGTTGCCGGTGGCGCTCTTTAAAGCACCGCAGGACTTACCGGAGAGACCCGGGGTAACCTCCTACAGCCGCACCATTCCCCGCAGGACTGCGTCCAGCTCTGCTGCCAACTTCCCCCATGTGCGGCGGCCGGCTAGACGGCGGCGTTCGGCGGCAAGCGCCGGCTCCGTGTCGCGGCAGGCGGCAACGCACTGATCCACGAAGTCCTCCGGCGATCGGGCGAGCCGGACAGCGAGCGGATCGTCTGCCTCCCGGGCCACACGGGCGATTTCCGGAAGCTCCATCGCCACGACGGGTTTCCCGCTACCCATGTACTCACTCAGCTTCTCCGGCAGCATGGCCCGCGTGAAGTGGATGTCCCGGTGGGCGATGGCAAGGCAGTCCGCCCGTCTGTACAGGGCAGGGTACCACCCATGAGGCACGGGTCCGGTGAAGAAGGCGCGCGGGTGCCGGCGAAGTGCCCGCCTCAGCTTGCGGTCCAGCATGGCGCCCCTCCCGCCAAGGAAGAGGACTGACCCGATTCGCTCCTCGTCCAGCAGCGCCAGGAACGGTTCCGGATCGAGGCGCAGGTCCGCCACGCCACCGTAGGCAACCCGCGGGCGCGGCAGGTTGTCTATACGAGTGAGCAGCTCCGCCGCCCCCGTGCCGGAGGGATCGCGCGGTGATTCGCCGAGGAATTGTTCCGGGATGCCGTTCTCCAGAACTTCGGTGCGGGGGCAGAGATCCCGGCGTGCCTCCGCCTGCGGGCGCGAGCTGCAGAGTGCCACGTCGCAGTTGGCGAGCAGGTGGCGCTCCCATTCGTCCAGCAGGGTGGCCGGAGTGGGGCGGAGCAGGGGGCTCCGGGCCAGTTCGTCGTATATATGCACGGCCCGGGGAACGCGCGGGAGGTGGCGGAGGAGCGCTCCGTGCCAGGGCGAGCCGAACCAGAGCAGGTCGGGCTCGCAGCGCCAGCCGTCCAGACAGCGGAGTGTCTCCCGGGCGAGGCGCCGCGCGACCCCCTCACGCCAGAGCTCCGCCGCCCCGCGCATCAGGCACCACCGCACGGCAAAGGGGGGGATGCCACCGGGCGTGAGCACGGAGAGTGGCCGGTCCGGTGCGTCCCAGACGGCCGTCCTCCGGGGAAGCCGCACCGGCGGTTCCACGTAAAGCACCCGCCAGCCGAGCGCGGCCAGGTTCCAGAGGTGGTAACGCGGCGAGCCACACACCTGCCCGGGCCGCCAAGTGCCGGGCCCAAAGGCGAGAATCAGGGGCAGGCGGTTCACGAGGCGCTCCTCCTCCGGGCACGGGCGGCGATGGTGCGCGAGCGGGCGCGCAGGCGGAAGTATTCCGCACCTGCGAAGCCTCCGGCCACAAGCGCGATGCAGACCGCCAGAACAATGCCCCCGAGCAGCAGCACCAGAGCCTGTCCCGCCATCCCGGGAAGCGCCGGCATCAGCATCGTATAGACACCGAGCCCGAGCCCGCCTCCGCAGGCCATCAGCAGCGCGATGCCAACGGTCCGCCAGAGATCCCGGCTCAGGAGCACCCGCGGTGCCAGCAGCAGAAGCAGGAGCACACAGGACACGAGCGCCACAATGGAGGAGGCCAGGGCGATCCCCGGCAACCCGAGGTAGCGGATCAGAATGGAATTGAGGAGAGCGTTCAGCCCGATGGCGAAGAGCAGCACCACGGCGGGCCGCCATGGGTTCCCGCGCGCAAGGCCTGCGCTCAGGAGCAGTGGAATCATCGCAAGGAAGACGATGCCTGGTGCGTAACCCCGCATGGCAAGGGCGGACAGTTCGGTGTCCGCGCCGGAGAAGGCCCCGCGCTCCAGCAACAGGCCGATGAGCGGTCCGGCAAGGAATCCCACCGCCAGGGCCGCAGGCGTCCCCACCAGCAGCAGGACGCGGACGCCGATGGCGAGCGTTTCCTCGAAGGATCGCGTCCAGTTCGAGGTGGCGAACCGGGCGAGCCTCGTGTAGAGCGGCTGCTGCAACGCGAGACCAATCAGGAGAACGGGAAAGTTCAGCAGCCTTTCGGAATAGGCCAGGGCGGAGACGGAGCGCGCGGGCAGTGAGGCCGCAAAGGCGCGGTCCACGGTCATCATCAGCCCGCCCGCCATGGAGATGAAGACGGCGGGCCAGAAGAGGCGCCGGGCCTTCTCGAGGAGAGCCCGGGGCGGCGGCGCCACGTAACGCCGGATGCGGTAAAGGAAGGGCGTTAGGGCAAGCACCTGGCCCCACTCCGCTGCCACGATGCCCGCAGCGACACTCAGCGGACCGAGTGGGCGCGCCAGAACAAGAATCGTCACGATCATGCAAACGTTGTAGGCGACGGGGGTCATGGAGGCGGAAAAATGCCGGCCCTGCGCATTCGCGAGTCCCACGGCAAGACCGGCGAAGGCGCCCCCGGCAAGGGCGAGGCTCCCGATGACAGCCGCCGCCATGACGGTCAGGCGGGGCGTCCCGTCCGCCCCGATCAGCAGGATCATGGACCAGGCAGGCGCACCAACTGCCATGATGAGCGAAATCGTCAGCGTCACGGACAGGGCCCGCGCACCAACGATGCGCATCGTGCCTCCGAGTTGGCGCTGGCTGATGGAAGCCCCGAGCGGCACGATCGCCCGGGAAAGCCCTCCGCCAAGGCCCAGGCAAAGCGCGATGGGAATAGCGAGCCCGAGGAAGACAGCGTCGAGCTGGGCACTCGCACCGAACAGGGCGGCGACGAGGATTTCCCGCGCCAGGCCGAAGAACCTGGTCAGCACCCCAATGATGAGGAGGCCGCCCACGGCGAGCTGCAACGGGACGAGTGGCCGGTCCCCGAGGAGCGTGCGGGCTGCCTTCGCGCCCGGCATTCAGAGGGCTTCCCGTTCGTCGGCGAGCTTGAACGTCACCGGTCGGCCCTTGGATTCCATCACGCGGCCCTCGTGGATCATGAATATCCCGGCGGTCAGCATCAGCACGCCGCAGATCAGGAACACGGCGCGGTAGGCGGGGATCTCCGCGCCACCGGCAAACCACACAGCAAGCCAGAGCCCCAGCACCGGGGCAATCAGGCCCCGCACGCCGGTCAGGGTCTGGTGGATGCCCATGTAGGTGGGGACCTCTTCCCGGCGGGCGAAGATGTTAATCCCGAGGTTCCAGACGAGCATCGAACCACCCTGCACGATCCCGACAAGGACCTGACCCGCGTAAACACCCCAGACCGAATGGGTGGCAGCAATGATGAACGGGCAGAGGGCCCAGACCAGGTTGAACATCCCCCTCATGACCAGCACATTGTGCCGGTCAATCAGCCGGCCGAGGATGGGACTCGTGATGACGGTCAGCGCCGAGGTGATCACGACGAGAGCGATGGCGCCGGAGACGTAGTCCGCTTGCAGGTCCTGCGCCATGTAGAGCGGGAGCAGGGCATGGACCATCATGCCCGCCAGACCGAAGATGAAGAAGGATATCTGGTAGCGGAGGAAATAGCCGTCTGCACGCAGGATGTGCCAGAAGTCCAGAATGGATGGCTCGCGGCCAAGAATCCGGGTCTTCGGGTCGGACTCGGGGACGCCGGAAAGGCGGTACACCCCAATGAGGGCCATCAGGGCAGCAATCGGGAAGATATACCGGAACGCCTCGCCATCCAGCTCCAGCAGATATCCGAAGGCGATGCCGCTGACGGCGACGGTGCCCAGCGCCCAGGCCTGCACCTTCCCCATCGTCCCGGCACGGACCTCGCCCGGGTAGTTGTCCCGGATAATGCCGCTCATGGCGACAATGGTGGCGCCCCGCAGCACCACCGTCCCGAACACGAGGGCAATGAACCACATGGGGTCCGCCACGAAGGCGACGCAGAAAAGCAACACCGAGCCGATGACTTCCGGCCAGAGGGCCCACGGCAGGCGCCGGCGCCGGACCATCAGGCGGGACCAGAAGACGGCAAGCAAATTGCCCAGCGGCAGGGCAAACGCGAGTAGGATGGCTTGCCTTTCGGTGGCCCCCAGCGACTTCATGGCCACGAAGGCGGCGAGCTGTACGCTCAGGGCGACTGCGGGGCCCCGCAGCGCACTGTAACTGGCATGCCGCCGAAACGTGGTCTTCTCCACCATGGCAGGGGAATGATTCATGGGACGGCAGAGTGGCGCTAGCGTGAAAGATCGCGCAGCTCCCGGGCAGACGGAGCCTGCCCGCCGTGGGGAGCTGCTTGGTCTGCCGCTGAGCTGCGTGGGGCAGGACGCCCTGATTGACTGGTTGCTGGCCCCTTCTCCCCGGCCGCGTGTGGCGGCCTACCTGAATGCGCACACGGTGAACATGGCGCTCGGCATGAGGAGACGAGGGGGGACGAGCCCCTGGCACCACTGCGATATGCTCTATGCGGACGGCATGCCGGTGGTATGGGCTGCCCGCCGCAGGGGACTTCCCGTGCCCGAACGCGTGAGCGCGGCGGATTTCTTCCCCCGCTTCTGCTGGGCTGCCGCTGCCCGGGGGCGGACCGTCGCCCTGGTGGGAAGTACCGAAGAAGCCGTCCGCCGGTGCGCCGTTTCCCTTGAAACCAACATCCCCGGGCTGAAGATGGTCCATGTTTCCGGCGGTTACCATCAGGCCGGAACACCGGAGCGTCAGGCAGTGGTTCGTGGACTCCAGGAGTCCCGCCCGGATGTGACGCTCTTGGGCATGGGCAGCCCCCGTCAGGAGGAATTCGCACTGGAGTTGCAGGAGAGCGGAGCAGGCGGAACCATCTGGTGCGTCGGGGCGCTGTTCGACTACTTCGATCCGAAGGGCCGTTCCCGGGCCCCGTTGTGGATGCGCGAAGCCGGTCTGGAGTGGATATGGCGCCTGGCCTTGGAGCCACGCCGGCTCGCGGGACGTTATCTCCTCGGAAACCTCCTCTTTCTCCTGCGGCTGAGCCGCCTCATCTGAAGCTTCTTTCCGGAGAACCCCTTTGCCACGCAAGCAGAGCACCTC
>SLOM01000128.1 GCA_007132505.1 Candidatus Sumerlaeota bacterium | reverse complement strand
GCTTCGCTCAACCACCGGCTACCATCTTGGACCCCTTGGCGGGGTCCCCCGGGATGAAACGCAACCGCCCCTTATCGGCGTGAATCGGCGAAATCGGCGGATGATTTCTTCTGGCCGGAGCACGCCATCCGGCCGAACAGCAGAACGGAAATTTCATGCGATTTGGTCTGCATCCGCGGTTGTTTTCGCTGTTTTGGTGCGTTGTTTCGCCTCTATCCGGCCCTGCGAGATCGGGCACGTCTCGCAGGGTTCGGTGGACCGCCGCCAAGTGGGTCACGGACACCATCCCACGAAGTCGGGGGATACACCCGACGCGGCGGGGCGCATCTTGAGTTTGTTGCAGTCTCCCCCCAACCGGGGGCGGAAGGCCGCCAATTTTCGGGATTTCTGCCCGGAAGCTCAGATGGCGTAACAGATGTGAGATGCGCCCGACGCGGCGACGCGGCGACGCGGTGCCTTTCCAAGTTGACAGTGTGCGGGCGCGGCGGGTTGCTTGCGGGGTGTTGACTGTCCCGCTCTGGAGGTGTGCGCTACCCTTGGCAACACGACGGCGAAAACGTTCCTCATCCCGCTCCGGGGGCCGTGGGTACTTTTCCCGCGCGGCCCTGCTGGGGCTCTTTCTGGGGATTGGGTTGCTGGGAGGCTACTTCTGGCGCTCGTACTACCCGGTGGTGCTCCCGTTCGAGACCAAACTGGTCGCGGACCGCTCCTCCTCGCAGGTCTTGGGAGGGCCCGGTTCGAGCGAAGAAACGCGGGAGCTGCTCCGCCGCGCCGAACGGGCGGAGGCGGAGGTGGCGGCCATGCGCGATCGGCTCGAGCGGATTGAGGCGGACCGGGCACGCGCCGAGCGGGAACTGGCCGACCTCAAGATCAAATCGGTCCTCCAGGACACGGCGGAGTAGGAAGGAACCATCGGATTCAGACTGGCCGCTGTCTCCCGCACGCCTTGAATGGCTCTCATGAAACTTCCCCCCGGCCGCTTGGACCGGGGGGAAGCTGTTGGATACCGTTGCGAGTCGTGGTTCGTGGCTTAGTACAGCATCCACTCGGGAACGCTGACCTCGTCTTCCACCGGGGCCATTGCGGATCCGTGGAAGGAGCGCGCCTGCATCATCGGCTCAGGCGACTCTTCCCATGTGACGGCGCCGCCTTCGGCGATGGTTCCGATGAAGACCGTGTTAACTCCGTCACCGAAACCGCTACCCGTTGAACCGCCGGGGAGGACAATCATGTCGTTGGCTGCGGCTGCGGTGGTCCGTCCCCGCTCTGCGGGGAGCGTCCCGGATTCCCAGACGCCCGTGAGGCCGAACTCGAAACTCGTGTAGTAGTACCGGTCGCGAGGAGCCGGGCTGCCCGCAACGATGTAAAGGTACGTATCGCCAAGCGGGTCGGTCACGGCGGCGACGCCCTCTTCCCAGCTGTTCGTCAGGGCGGTGCTGTACTGCTCGCTGATCCAATCACCGACGAGATCGCCGTTGGCCTGGGGCGTGATAAGGTCAACGAACATGCCACCGCGCAGGTTTCCACTGATGTGGATGAGTGTTCCGTCAATGCCGATGGCCGGGTTGAACCAGTCGGTGGTCGGGATGGTGATGCTCGCGGTGGACCAGGCGCCCACTGCGCCGGTGCTGCCGTCAATCGCGGCATACAGAATCCGGTCGGAGAAGCCCTCTTCGTCCTGGCTGCCACCAAGGACGTAGATGTAGTTGGTACCGTCCACCTCCACGATGGCCTGACCACCGATCCGTTGGTTGGTGCTCGGCGGCTCGGGGAAGGGGTCAGACATCTGGAAATCGCCGAGCGACCCATCCGTGTTGACCTCGGCCCAGGCGACAAAATTGGCGGTTGTTGGGTCAAGGTCGCTGGCGGTGCTGAAGATTGTTGCTGGGCCGACGTAGATCCTGCCGTCCAGGTAGGTCACTTGGCTGTGCAGGTAGTTCCAGTGGAGGTCCCCATCGTTTGTGGGGTGGATGAGAGGCAGCAGCCCGGCGCGGCGCCAGTTGGTGACGGTCTTGGCGTCTGTGTCCACGTCGGCCACAAGGACACTGCGCAGGTTGCGCTGGTCCCGTTCGTCCAAGTCGTTATCAATGCCATCGGGGATCACGTTCATGTCATCGGAAGTGGTCACGCCACCAACGACGAAGAGGTAGTGATCGGGGTTGGCTTGGGCGCCTGCTGCACCGAAACCGATGAGCGCTGCTGCCACAAGCAAAGCAGTTGGCCTCATGTTTGGGGCTCCTTCTGGGGGATTTGCGCTACGACCATGTGAGGTTTTGGCCTAGTCGAATCCACTCAACGCTCCTCACCGATGCCGGGCAAGCACTTTTTGGCCTTCGTTCGGTGGTGGCTGCATGTCCCCCGGCTGCGTACAAGACGGGCCAACGGGGTTGGCTCCGGAGCGCCGCACGATTAGGAAGAGAGCGACGGTAGCACCCCGCGCCCCTCAGCACCCGTCAGAGGCGGCATCCGGGTCCTCGAGGTTTCCCGGCCTGAGGGCGCAAGAATGCACAAAAAAGCGCTTCCCCCCGGCCGCCTGGACCGGGGGGAAGCTGTTCGATACCGTTGTGAGTCGTGGTTCGTGGCTTAGTACAGCATCCACTCGGGAACGCTGACCTCGTCTTCGATCGGTACCATGACCGCACCATGGAAGGAGCGCTGCTGCATCATTGGCTCGGGGGACTCCTCCCAAGTAACGTTCCCTCCCTCGTTAACGGTTCCGATCTGAACCGTGTCGTGGCCACCGCCGAAACCGCTGGGCGACCCGCCTGGGACGACGATCACACCGTTGCCCGAGGCAGCGGAGGAGCGGCGAGTGCCGAGTGGCAAGGGGTCGGCACTCTCCCACACCGAGGTCAGTCCGAAGGCGAACTCAGTGTAGAAGACGACATCCAGGGGTGCCGGTGCCCCGCCGACGATGTAGAAGTAGGTGTCGCCGAGCGGGTCTGTTGTCGCGGTGATGCCATGCTCCCAGCGGTTGGTGTTCGTGGTGCCGTATTCCTCACTCATCCAAGCTCCGACGAGATCGCCGTTGGCCTGGGGGGTGATAAGGTCAACGAACATGCCACCCCGGAGGTTTCCGCTGATGTGGATGAGCGTCCCGTCTATGCCGATGGCGGAGTTGAACCAGTCGGTGGTCGGGATGGTGATGCTTGCGGTCTCCCAGCTCCCGATCGCACCAGTGCCGCTGTCAATCGGCGCATAAATGACCCGGTCTGACTGCCCAGTCTCATCCTGGTTTCCACCGAGCAGGTAGATGTAGTGGGTGTCGTCAACTTCAACAATGGCCACGCCGCCAATGCGCTGGTTGCTGCTTGGCGGTTGAGGGAAGGTGTCGGACATCTGGAACTCGCCGATGGAGCCGTCGGGGTTAACCTCGGCCCATGCGATGAAGTTTGACGTCCTGCCGGAGGCGTCGGAGGTGCCGGGGCCGACGTAGATCCGCCCGTTCAGGTATTTCACCTGGTTGTAGAGATAACCCCACCCCAGCGCTTCGGAGGTTTCGGGGTGCTCCAAAGGCAGGAGGCCGGCACGGCGCCAGTTGGTCACTGTCTTCGCGTCGGTATCCACGTCGGCCACGAGGACACTGCGCAGGTCGCGATCCAGCCGGGCATCAAGTTCGTTGTCAACACCGTCGGGGACAACGTTTTCGTCATCGGTGGTGCTGTATCCGCCGGCAACGAACAGATAGTAATCGGGGTTGGCTTGGGCGCCTGCTGCACCGAAACCGATGAGTGCTGCTGCCACAAGCAAAGCAGTGGGCCTCATGATAGGGCTCCTTTAGGGGGGACTTGCACTTCGACCAAGCAACGATGCGGACTGGTCAAGTCGAATCAAGTTTCCCGAGCCTTGCCGGGCAAGCACTTTTTACCGGTGCCGGAGTTAATTCCGGACTGCCCCCTTGCGTCTACAACCGTTGCCCGCTCCCTCCGCTTGCGGTGGTGGGCACGAATCCCGCACCTTTCCGGTGCGATACCAAGGAAGGACGGCGTGCCCCACCGATGACCACGGCAATCACCCAGACGGCGGAAGAGATTCTCAGCAAAGCGGCCGACGGAGTTCGCATTTCCGAGGAAGAGGCGCTGCATCTGCTCGAGCATGCGGAGCTTCCGGAGCTCTCCCGGGCCGCTCATGCCGTCCGCAAGCGGCTCAACCCGGGCCGCTTGGTGACCTACATAGTTGACAGGAATGTCAACTATACGAACGTCTGCCTTGCCGACTGCGACTTTTGCGCCTTCTACCGCAAGATCAAGAATCCTGAATCCTACGTCCTCTCCCGGGAGGAACTGGCGGATAAGATCGAGGAGACCCAGCGCCTTGGGGGGAATCAGCTCCTGCTCCAGGGTGGCATGCATCCCAAGCTGAAGCTTGAATGGTACGAAGACCTGCTCCGGTGGATGAAGGCGGAGTTCGGCATCCACGTGCACGGCTTCAGTGCGCCGGAGATCCACGCCTTCTCGCGGATCAACCGGATCAGCCATGAGGAGGTGCTGGGCCGGCTGAAGGATGCCGGGCTGGATTCGCTTCCCGGCGGGGGAGCAGAGATTCTGGCCGACCGGGTGCGCGAGGAGATCACCCGCGGCAAGTGCACGTCCGACGAGTGGATCGCCGTCCACCGCGCCTGGCACCGGCTGGGCGGGCGCTCCACCGCCACGATGATGTTCGGCCACGTGGAGCGGCTGGAAGAGCGGGTGGAGACGCTCCGGCGCTTCCGGGAGCTGCAGGACGAGACGGGAGGCTTCACCGCGTTCATCGGCTGGACGTTTCAGCCCGAGCACACCGCGCTTGCCGCCCGCCTCGACCTCAAGGAGGTGGGGTCGTGGGATTACCTCCGCACGACTGCCGTCTCGAGGCTCTACCTGGACAACATCCAGCACGTGCAGTCGAGCTGGGTCACCCAGGGGGGGCGCATCGGGCAGGTATCGCTCTTCTACGGGTGTGATGACATGGGCTCGATCATGATCGAGGAGAACGTGGTACGGGCCGCCGGGGCGAGCAACCGGATGACCGAGGACGTGCTGCGCCAACTGGTAAGGGAGGCCGGCTTCGAGCCACGCCGGCGGAACTTCTTCTACGAGCTGCTGCCCGAACCCGATGTCTCCCCATCGTAGGGGATTTCAGAACCTGACGCGTACGACGGTCCCGTCGCCAACGTCCACAGTGAGCACGCCGAACTGAACATCCACGATGTGGAGTTCGCCGATCTTGGCCCCGGCGCGGACCTGGCGCCCGTTGATGAGGGCCACGAGCCCGGTACCCATGTCCATGACGCCGTCCACCTGCAGTCCTATGTCTACGGGCCGGATGATGTCGCCGTCCTGGAAGATCCCGGTGTAGCTCCCGGGCGGGGCGGCGTCGCGCTCCCGGGGCGCATTCTCGATGTAGCCTGCCACTGCCGTGGCCGCGGGTGTGGGAGTGGGTGTGGGCGTCGGGGAGGGTGTGGGGTGTGGTGTGGCGGTGGGACGGGGTTCCGGCGTGGGGGACGGAGTGGGGGTGGGTGTGCTCTCCGGCTGTTGCTCCGTGCCCGGTGACGGTTCCTCCGGTGCAGGTGTGGTGACCGCCGCCATCAGGGGGGAATCCCCGTCGGGCCCGCCGGTGGGGGAGCTGCCACGCTGCTGCCAGAGGACCGCCATCATCACGGACCCGGCGAGCAGCAGGATGAGCAGCCCGGCTACCGTGAGCGCGAGGACCAATTGACGCCGGTGGCGGATCTGTTGCTCGAGCAGCCGGCGTTCGAGAAGGGCCTGCCGCTCTGCAGAGAGGTCCTGCCCCGCCGGGTCACCACGCCGGCGCGAGCGTTCCCGATTGGCCTTCTCGAGGGCGTCGAGGATGGAACTCATGATTCCCTCTCCGTGGTGGGGACGAGGAGGTGAAGGACGGTCAGGGCATCCACCTCGGAGGTTGCGGCGGAGAGGCCGGCCTCCTGACGGAAACGTTTCACGGCGGCCTCGGTAAGCGGATCGAAAACACCGGAGGGCTCGGCGCGATAGAGGCCGCGCTCGCGCAGGTGTTCCTGCAGGGCGAGGACGGCTTCGCCCTCGGCCCGCGGTTCCAGCCCGACGAGGCCATCCGCATCGAAAAAGAGTGCCACGACGGCAGCCAGGTGCTCCTCCACCATGTCGAGCGGGACGTTGAGCCTCCCGGACCGCGGGTCGAGGAGACGGGCGTTCTCGCCGTCATGGGAATCGAGGACCGTCCAGGGCCCGAAACCAGGGGCGCTGCTGTCCACCTGAATGAGGGCTGGCAACAGGCCGTCCGGCAGATGGCCAAGGGAGG
>SLOM01000151.1 GCA_007132505.1 Candidatus Sumerlaeota bacterium | reverse complement strand
TTCCGTGTGGACACATGGATACCCTTCGCCGCGGCGCGGACGGCGGACATGATCCGTCACTTCGGAGGTCTCGTGCCCGGGACCGGCCCGACTGCCCTGCTGGCGGGGCTGGCGTCGCTGGCCCTGCTTGGGTTCGGAACTCTGCGCGCCCGCCGTGTGGGTGTGGCCGCGCACTTTCTGGTGGGCCTGTATATCGCGATCGGGCTGAAGGCCGGCTTTGTCCTGCTTTACAACATTGTGGACATTGAGGACTACTACCTGCCGGTGTTCGTGCTTGCAGGACCGTTGCTGGGCCTTGGCGTTCTTGAGGCCGCAGGAGAAGTGGACCGGCGGCTGCTCCGGCGCCACAGGGGGAAACTGCTTGCGGCCGTGCCCGCCTTTCTCGTGCTTGCCTGCCTGCTCCGGCTGCCGCTCCAGATGGACGAACACCGCCTCCTGCGGGAGATGTCCGCCGGCTGGAAGGAGCGTCTCCTGGCGGAGCTGCCCGAGGGCGCCGCCCTTGTCACCGCCGGCGACGCGGATCTCTATACAATGTGGTACCTTCAGTTTGCGAGGGAAGAGCATCGGGACAGGTTCGTTTTCGGGGCGAACTTCATCCGCTTCCCGTGGTTCCGGACCTCGCTGCCACCCGGGGATCCGCGCCGGGAGGCCGTCCTGTTCCACCCCGGGGAGCCCGGAACGATGGACGAGTTCCTGGGGCAAGTGTCCAGTTCCGTGCTGGAGCCACTGCTGGAGCACGGGCCTGTCTATACGACTCTCGGCAGCCCGCCGGAGATTCGGTGGCTCTCCCGGCGCTTCGAGGTGCGGGAGGTGGCATGGCTGCTCAGCGAGAGGGATTTTCAGGTGATCGAAGCGCTTCGGCTGGTGAACGTGCCGCCGCCGGTCCTTCACGAAATCCGGTACCTTGAGGATGGAGGAGCCACTCCTTGAGCCAGCCGGAACCCGCGCATCCGCTCCTGAGTGTCATCGTGCCCGTCTATAACGAGCGGCGGACCATTGACGCGCTGCTGAACAAGGTGCTGGCGGTGCCGGTGGACAAGGAAATCCTGGTGGTGGACGGGGCAAGCGAGGACGGGACGCGGGAAATCCTGGAGAATTTCCGCGGCACACCGCGCGTGCGGCTCATCTTCCAGAAGCGGCGCAAGGGACGGGGCAACGCGTTGAAGCTCGGCCTGCGGCTGGCCCGAGGGCGCGTGATCATCTTCCAGGACGCAGACCTCGAACTCGACCCGAACGACTATCCGGCACTGCTCGAGCCCATCCTGGACGGCAGGGCGGACGTGGTCTTCGGCTCGCGCTTCCTGCACGACAAGCCCCGGATGACCTTCCTGCAGTACTGGGGCAACAAAGCGATCAACTGGTCGGTGAACGTGTTGTACAGACGGGAACTCGGCAGGCTATGGTTGACCGACGTGGAAACCTGCTACCAGGTCTTCCGCCAGGAGTGCCTCAGGGGGGCGCGGATCCGTAACAATGACTTCGCCTTCACCGTGGAGCTGACAGTGCAGCTCATCCTGCGGGGGTTTCGGATCGTGGAGATCCCGATCTCGTACTTCCCCCGGGGAAGGGCCGAGGGGAAGAAGGTGCGTTGGGCCGACGGCGTAGCCTCGCTCTGGACGCTCATGATAATCCGGCTTACGGGAAAGTAAATGACAGGTACGAACATCGAAATCGAAGCAGAACGCTCCATGTCCTGGCTGGACGCGCTGATCCTGGGAATTGTGGAGGGCATCACGGAGTTCCTCCCCGTCTCCTCCACCGGCCACCTGGACCTGACCAACGCCGTCCTGCAGCTTGATGGGCGGGCGGTGGACGCCTACGCGATTGTGATCCAGTTCGGCGCGATCCTGGCCGTGGTGGCGCTGTACAAGCAGCGCGCCTACGAAATCCTGCAGGGATTCCTCGGAAAGCTCCGCCCGACGGAGCATCTGCTCGGGAAGAATGAGCAGGGCTTCCACCTCGGGATGAAGCTGGGCGTGGCATTCATTCCCATCGGGATCGCCGGGCTCACGCTGGCGGACTTCATCGGGGAGAACCTGCGCAACCCGGTGCCGGTGTCCGTGGCGTTGATCCTTGGCGGCATTGTGATGATCGGCGTGGAGCAGTTCGTGGTGAAGCCCCGGGCGAGGAGGAACGGCGGCTTCCGGGGTGGCAGCCTGAAGGAAGTGGATGACATGACGTACTTCGACGCCATCTTCATCGGTGTGGCGCAGTGCTTTGCCCTGTGGCCCGGTACCTCGCGGGCGATGGCGACGATCGTGGGGGCACAGCTGCGGGGCTTCTCAAGCGTCGGGGCGGCGGAGGTGAGCTTCCTCCTGGCGCTGCCCACGATCACGGCGGCGGCCGGCTACGAGATGGTCATGGCGCGGGAGGCGCTGCTGGAGGAGTTGGGCTGGGGCATCGTGATCTTCGGCAATCTGGTGGCGTTCGGGGTTGCCTACCTGGCCGTAAAGTGGTTCATCAACATCGTAACCCGGTACGGCATGACGCCGTTCGGGATTTACCGGATTTTCCTTGGTGGTGTGTTCCTCTGGCTGGGGCTGCGGGGGGCACTCACCTTCGTCGAATGACCCGGCATCCGGGGAGGCAGCAGTCATGAGGACACTTTCAAGGCGCAGTCTGAGCGGCGGATTCGCGGTGCTCTCTGTGGTCATTGCGCTGGTGATCATCTTCATCCTCACGCAGCAGTACATGGGACCGGATTCGCCCGAGGGCACGGCCTATCAGGTGGGGTACCAGGAGCGGGCCCGCGCAACCCTCGCCCAGGCGAGCATGCGCCAGGCGGAAACACAGTTCCACATGCTGACCGATGGACGCCGGCCGCGCGACATCGAGGAGACGCGCCGCGTGATGAACGAACTCGCCCGCTTCGGAAGCGGCGGACGGTTCTTCCTCGATCACAACGATGAATTACGGGTAACCAACCAGGTGGAGACGCCGCGGTTCCGGGAGCGCTTCAACCAGCCGCGGTTCCGCTAGAGTCCCGCCACAACCCGGTCGCCGACCTCGTCGGTGCCACAGCCCATTTTACCCACGCCGAGGCCGGGGAGTTCACCGGCCACCTTGGCGACCGCCTCCTCGATGGCTTGGGCCGCATCAGGCTCGCCAAGGTGCTCGAGCATCATCGCGCCCGCACGGATGCATGCCAGCGGGTTGATGACGTTCTGGTCGGTGAACTGGGGGGCCGTGCCTCCGACCGGTTCAAACATGGAGACGCCGCCGGGATCGGGGTTGAGGTTCCCGGAGGCGGCGACGCCGAGGCCGCCCTGCAGGATGCCTCCGATGTCCGTGATGATGTCCCCGAACATGTTGTCCGTGACGATGGTGTCGTACACCTCCGGCTGATCAATCATGTACATGCAGCAGGCGTCCACGTGGTGGTAGGCGCGCTCGACGTCCGGAAACTCTTCGCCGACCTGCTCGAAGACGCGCTCCCAGAGGTTGAAGGCGTAGGTGAGGACGTTTGTCTTGCCGACGAGATGGAGGCGCTTGCGGGGCCGGCTCCGGGCCAGCTTGAAGGCGAAGCGGATGCAGCGCTCGATGCCCTTGCGCGTATTGACGGAGGTCTGGAGGGCCACTTCGTCCGCCGTGCCCTGCTTGAAGAAACCGCCCGCACCGGCGTAGAGCCCCTCGGTGTTCTCGCGGACGACGACGAAGTCTATCTCCTTGTCTCCCTTGTTGGCCAGGACGGATTTCACGCCGGGGTAGAGCTTGCAGGGGCGGAGGTTGATGTACTGGTCGAGGGCGAAGCGCATCTTGAGCAGCACGTCACGTTCGAGGACACCGGGCGGGAAATCGGGAGAGCCAAGCGCGGAGAGGTAGATGGCGTCGTAGCCGCGCAGCTCCTCCAGCGTGGCGTCGGACAGCGTCTCGCCGGTGCGCTTGTAGCGGACGCCGCCGAGGTCAAAGGCGGCCGGTTCGATGTTGAACCCGAACTTCTTTTCGGCCGCGGCGAGGACCTTCATGCCCTCGCGCATGACTTCGGGTCCGGTGCCGTCGCCCGGGAGAACCGCGATCCGGTATGTTTTCATCCAAGGGACTCCGTTTGTTGACTTTGCGCCATCGTTTGCAGGTGCAAACCGGCGTGTGGGAGTGTTGCGGCGGGGCATCTGGGGGTGCAACAGCCGATTGGCGGTTGGGGTTGTGCCGGAGCAGGCGTGGCGCGGAGCCTCTGGCGATTTCCTGTGCGAGAGGAGGGTCCGCAGCGCGCGAATGAGCCAGCTTCCTGAGCCCGATTCCGTCCGGGCAATTGCCGTCCGCCTGACCAACTGGGTGGGCGACTGCGTGATTAACACGCCCTTTCTGGGCCGGCTTCGGGAGGTATTCCCTTCGGCCCGGGTGACGGTGTTTGGCCGGCGCAACGTCGTCCCCCTGTTCGAGCCACACCCCTACGCGGACGAGGTGGTGCCGCTGGACGATTCGAGCCGCGCCGGGTTCATGGCGGGCGTGCGGGTCCTGCGAAGCCTGCGGCCGGACCTGGGCTTCCTGCTGCCGAACTCACTGAAGGCTGCGAGCTTTTTCGCGGCGGCGGGCGTGCCGGTCCGGATCGGTTACGACCGTGACGCACGGCGGATGCTGCTCACGCATCCGGTGGAGCTCCGGCCGGAGGATCTGGCGGTCCATGAGGTGAAGTATTACCTCCGGCTGCTGCATTTCTGGCAGGAGGAGGCGCTGACCCCTCCCCCGCCGCGGCTGGTGGTGACGGAGGAGGAGCACGCCCGCGCCGGGCAGTGGCTGGCGGACCGGGGGATTGGGCCGGAGGACTTTGTGGTGGGGGTGAATCCGGCGGCGGTGTACGGGACGGCGAAGCGCTGGCTGCCGGAGCGCTTCGCCGAAGCGGCGCGGCACTTCGCTGGAACGCGGCGCGGCCATGCCGTCGTGACGGGACTACCCGAGGAGCGCCCAGTGGCCGAGGCGGTCTGCGAGGCCGGGGGCAGCGGCTTCCACAACGCGGCGGGCGAGATGTCCCTCCGCGAGCTGATGGCCTTCCTTGCGCGATGCTCGCTGTATATCACCAACGACAGCGGCGCGATGCACGTGGCGGCGGCCTTGGGGACGCCGGCCGTGGCGATCTTCGGCAGCACGGACTGGGTGACCACGGCGCCGCTCGGCGGACACACCCGCATCGTGCGCGTGGAGACACCCTGTGCGCCCTGCCTCCTGCGCCACTGCCCGATTGATCATCGCTGCATGACGGGTGTGACGACGGAGATGGTGATCCGGGCCGGGGAGGAGCTCCTGGCGTGAGCCGGCGGCCTATGGCCGTGACCTGCGCGGCACCTTGCGGCAGAGCGCGACGAGCGAAACCCCGAACGGCAGGTTCATGTGCCGGAGCAGGGCGGCCTCCAGATGCAACAGTTTCACGAGGGCCGTGTTGATCGGACCGGGCAGGGGAATCAGGTGTGTCTTCGGCCGGGCGTCGGGGTCCACGGGGATGGACTGCTGCCAAAGACGCTGGATCTTCCGGAAGGCAACGATGGGCAGGTAAGTGAAGGTGATTCCGTAGCTGTACTTGACCGGGCGGAATCCGGCGCCGCGCAGGAGCTGGAGGAATCCGTCGTAGCTGTACCGGCGGTAGTGGTGCAGGGCCACGTCGTGATCGCTCCAGAGGAACTGATGGGCGGGGACGGTGGCCATCAGGTAACCTCCCGGGCGAAGTATGCGGTGGAATTCGCGGGCCATCAGGTCGTCGCGCTCGATGTGCTCGATCAGGTCGAGTGCCAGAACGAGGTCCATGGAGCCACTCCGCACGGGCAGATGGACGACATCCCCGCGCACAAGGTGGCGGATGCCGCGGCCCCGGCAGTAGTCAAGGGCGAGGCGGCTGAAGTCGAGGCCGGCAGGCTCCCAGTCGTTGACCTTGCTGAGCATGAGCCCCGTGCCGCAGCCGACGTCCAGCACCCGGCCGGGGCGTGGCGGCGCGGCCATGTATTTGTCGAGCACCGCCCGGATGATCCGCATGCGGCCCTGGAACCACCAGTAGTGGTCTTCCAGAGCATGCATCCTTTCGTACTCGCGGACTTCCATGGGCGCCCCCACGCGGCAAGGTGAGCGCAGGAGGCTTTGCCGGGCCAGTACTCAGAGCAAGGCCGAACTCCGGCGCAAGGGACGCGGGGGGAGCATCCGCCGATTTCGCCGATTCACGCCGACAGGGGCTGATGACAAGTCCAGTGGCGTGAGCTCTATGGGAAAGGGGAGCGTGCTCAGGGCATCTCCGGTCATCCGCGGAGGTGCCGGGCCTCCCACCAATGGCGGGATGCGGGCGGGACACTGTCCGGCGAGCCCGGGACGACTATTGGCGTGAGGTGTCCTCTTCGTCGAGGAAGCCGAGGTCGAAGCCTTCCTCTGCGGACGAATGGGATTCCCTTTGGTCTTCTTCGGCGGCGGGTTCTTCGAGGGCTTCGAAGGTGAACTCCTCCTGCTCGTCGTGAAGGGGATTCATCTCGTCCTCGGGCAGGATGGTGCCGCCTTGGGTGCCTTCGTCCATGACGCGTGCAGCGTCGAGGATGAGGCTCTGGGTGGGGAACTTGTTGGTGCGCTCGGCGGAGAGGCAGGCGTCGTAGACTTCGATAGTGCCTTCGGTCCATGCCATGAGTTCGAGCATGGCGTCGAATCCCTGTTCCACACCGCATTCGATGTGTGTGACCTCGCCGGCGCGCATGTAGATGGAGCCGACGCGCCTTTGGACGCCGAAGATGCGGATGGTGCGGTCCACGCGCTTGTTGTGGTATGCTTGGATGAGGTCTATGAGTTCCAGCCCATGGAGGTGAGGGTGTTCAGGGGGCTTGGGATGGATGAGCTTGTGGAGGGTATCGAGGAGTATTTCGATGTTTACGGGGCGATCGAACAGGGCGTTTGCGCCGCGGCGGAGGGCCTCGTCCCTCATGCCGGGGCGTATGCCGGCCTTGCCGGTGCCGCCGACGAAGATGATGTAGTTCTCCGAGCCGATTTGCTCGCGGATGGGCTCGATCATGTCGAGGCCGAGGACGTCCGGCAGGCGCTGGTCGAGCAGGACGACACGGGGCTGATTCATGGCCAGGGACATGGCGTCGAAGCCCGATGGCGCGCGGTAGGTTTCCAGCGCCCCCCCGAAGCGCTTGAGCAGGTGCTGCTCGAGGAGGGCCGCCTCCTCGGGCTTCCCGAGGGCGATGAGGATGGGGATTTTGTCCTGTGCTTCAAAATCGGCCATGAGGGGCGGAAGCGGTGTCCTGAGTGGTAATGGCGAGGGCGGAGCCGGAGGGCTTCCCGCCCGGCCGGTCAAGGGGAGGGGGAGTCCGGCGGAGAGGGCAAGGAGAGGGTTGGATCAGGGCCGGGTTTTTCCGGCAGGAGGCTCAGAGAGGGAGGGGTGACCTTCCGGTGAAATGTCCTTGAGCCGGTGGAGAGAGCGTCGGAGCTTTCTCCTGTCAGCGCAGCACCGGGGGAGCCCGCGTGGAAAGCCGTCTTCAGCTCGAAATCCAGGCCCAGCCCAACGAGACGACCTGTGGGCCGACGTGCCTGCACGCCGTGTACCGATACTTCGGCGAGGCGATGCCACTCCGCCAGGTGGTGGAGGAAACACCCATGCTGGAGGGGGGCGGGACGCTGGCGGTCCTGCTCGGCAATCATGCCCTTGGGCGGGGGTACCGGGCCCGCATGTATACCTACAACCTGGAGGTGTTTGACCCTTCCTGGTTCGGGGCGGATCACCGTGCGCTGGCGGAGCGGCTGCGCCTGCAGGCGGAGCACAAGAGGGCCAACAAGCGCCTTCAGCGAGCGACGGAGGCCTACCTTCAGCTCCTCGGGGCGGGGGGAAGAATCCTCTTCGAAGACCTGACGGCACGGCTGATCCGCAAGTTCCTGAAGCAGTCCGTTCCCATCCTGACCGGCTTGAGTTCAACGTACCTTTACCGGGAGGCGCGGGAGATGCCGGACTCGCGGCCGGACGACCTGCGCGGGGAGCCGCAGGGGCACTTCGTGGTGCTCTGCGGATACCGGAAGACGGAGCGGACGGTGCTGGTGGCGGACCCGCTGACGCCGAACCCGCTCGGGGAGGGCCGGATATACGAGCTGCCGATCGAGCGGGTCATTACCTCCATCCTGCTCGGGAACCTGACCTACGACGCGAACCTTCTGATTATCGAGCCGGGCGGGCACGGCCGGGCGGAAAGAGCCGATGGACGTTCTGTTCGTCGTGGATAATCCGAAGGATTGGCCGGAGGACATACCGGGTGTCGAGATCGTCCCGGCACGTCACTACCTGACCGATCCGCGCTACGGCCGGCGCCGAGGCATCCGGGTGCAGAACCTGTGCGGCTCCTACGAGTACCAGAGTTTTGGGTACTATGTGTCGTTGCTGGCGACGGCGCGAGGGCACCGCCCCCTGCCGAGCGTCTCCTCCATTCAGGACATGAAGTCGCTCACGATGCTCCGCTTCTGGTCGGAGGACCTGGACAACCTGGTCCAGAAGAGCCTTTCCCACATCCAGACGGACAAGTTCACGCTGAGTATCTACTTCGGGAAGAACGTGGCGAAGCACTACGACCGGCTGAGCCTGAGCCTGTTCCGGCAGTTCCCCTCACCGCTCCTCCGGGCGAAGTTCGTGCGCTCCCCCGGAGCGCGGTGGATATTGCAGAGCCTGCGCCCGATTGCGGCGAACGATATTCCGGACGAGCACTGGCCAAGCGTGATCTTCTTCGCAACGGAGTTCTTCGAGAAGGGACGCCATCGGCAGCCGCGCCGGCCCGTCACGCGGTATGACCTGGCAATCCTGCACAATCCGGCGGAGGAGAACCCGCCCTCCAACGACAGGGCGCTCAGGCGCTTCCAGAGGGCGGCGGAGAAACTGGGCTTCCACGTGGAGAGGATCACGCGCGAGGACTACGGCCGGGTGGCGGAGTTCGACGCGCTCTTCATCCGGGAGACAACGAACGTCCACCACCACACGTACCGCTTCGCCCAGCGGGCGGCGGCTGAAGGGCTCGTGGTGATGGACGATCCGGACTCGATTCTGCTCTGCACAAACAAGGTCTTCCTGGCGGAGATGCTCTCGCGCCACGGCATCGCGCAGCCACGCACGCTGATCCTGGACCGGAGCGACGCGGACCGGGTCGAGCGGGAGATCGGGCTGCCCTGCATCCTGAAGCAGCCGGACAGCTCCTTCTCGCAGGGTGTCTTCAAGGCTTCCGGGCGTAAGGAACTGAAGCAGGCGCTGGAGCAGCTCTTCACACGCTCGGACCTGATCATCGCCCAGGAGTTCCTGCCCACGGAATTCGACTGGCGCGTGGGACTGCTGGACCGCAAGCCGCTCTACGTGTGCAAGTACCACATGGCGCCGCGGCAGTGGAAGATCCAGCACACGGACGGGCTGGGGCGCACGTCTTATGGCGGCGTGGAACAGGTGGCCCTTGAGCAGGCGCCGCCGCAGGTGGTGCACACGGCCCTCAGGGCAGCCAATCCGGTCGGAGAGGGCCTGTACGGCGTGGACCTGAAGCAGACCGGCGGGAAGGTGTACGTTATCGAGATCAACGACAACCCGAGTATAGACGCCGGGTTCGAGGATGGACTGCTTGGGGAGGAGCTTTACACGCAGATCATGGAGGTGTTCCTCCGCCGGATCGAGGAGCGCAAGGCCCGGGGAGGACGGCAGTGAGCACGGTGGCACGGCCCCGCCTTTTCGAGGCGTACGGTGTGGAGCTGGAATACATGATCGTGCGGCAGGGCACGCTGGACGTCGCACCGCTGGCGGACCGGCTGATCGAGGCGGCCTGCGGGGAGACGGTCCCCGAGTTTGAACGCGGTGCCTTCGCCTGGTCGAATGAGCTTGTGCTCCACGTGCTGGAGTTCAAGACGAACGGGCCGGCGGCCCGGCTGGAAGGGCTGGCGGAGGTGTTTCAGGAGAGCGTGCGGGAAGCCAACCGGCTGCTAGCCCAGATGGGATGCCGCCTGATGCCCGGCGCGATGCATCCATGGATGGACCCGGTGGAGGAAACGCGCCTCTGGCCGCACGAGTACAACGCGGTTTACGAGACCTACGACAGGATATTCGGCTGCCAGGGACACGGCTGGTCGAACGTACAGAGCACCCACCTGAACCTGCCCTTCTGCGGGGACGAGGAGTTCGGACGCCTGCACGCGGCGGTGAGGCTGGTGCTGCCACTGCTGCCGGCGTTGGCGGCCAGCTCCCCGGTGGCGGACGGGCGTCCGGCGGGGATGAGGGACATGCGCCTGCATTACTACCGTCACAACCAGAAGCGAATCCCCTGCATCACAGGCGACGTGGTGCCCGAGCCCGTCTATACGCGGGAGGACTACCGGCGGGTGATAGACGAGCCCATCGCCGCAGCCGTCGCCCCGCACGACCCCGAGGGGGTGGTGACGGGTGAGGAGTTTGTGAACAGCCGGGGCGCCATCGCACGGTTCGGAAGAGGCTCGATCGAGATCCGGCTGTTGGACATTCAGGAGTGTCCGGCAGCGGACCTGGCCATGGTGAGGGCGGTGTCCGAAGCGGCCCGGGCCCTGGTGGAGGAGCGCTGGAGCGGGCGGGAGGAGCAGTTCCGCTTTCCCACCGCGCCGCTCCGGGAATTGCTCCTGGAGGCCATCGAGCTCGGGGAGCAGGCGCGGGTGCGGGACGGAGAATACCTGAGACTGCTCGGCAGCGGCCTTGGTCCGGGTTGCACCTGCGGGCAATTGTGGCAGGACCTCTTTGCCCGCATGGGGCAGGACGACGTCTTTTCGCGCACACACGGGGCGCGGGGGACGCTGGCCTCACGGCTCATGCGCCGGCTTGGTGCCGCGCCGGACCGCAGACGCCTGCGCCAGGTGTACGGCGAGCTTTGCGACTGTCTTCAGGAGGGTCACCTTTTCGATGGAGTTTCGTAGCGTCTTCGTTTCCTGCGAGCACGGGGGAAACGATGTCCCGGAGGAATACGCGCCGCTGTTCGAAAGCGCGGAGGAACTGCTTCGGTCACACCGGGGATGGGATCCGGGAGCACTTCCGGCGGCGCGGCACATCGCGGATCGGCTCGGCGTGCCAGTCCAGTTCGCCATGGTGACCCGGCTGCTGGTGGACCTGAACCGGGGCACGTCGAGTCCGACGCTCTTTTCCGGACTCACCCGGGACCTTCCCCCCGCAGAACGGGAGGCGATCCTGGAACGCCACTATTGGCCGTACCGGCGCCGGGCGGAGGAGGAAGTCCGCCGCCTTATCAGGGAGACCGGCGGGCCGGTGCTGCACCTTTCCATTCACAGCTTCACTCCCGTTCTGCACGGAGTGGTGAGACAGACGGAGATGGGGCTGCTCTACGACCCGGCCAACCGCCTTGAGCGGGATTTCTGCGGGCGGATGAGCAGACGCCTGCGGGCCAGCCCGATGGAATGGCAGGTGCGAAGCAATTATCCCTACAAGGGAACAGGAGATGGACTGATCCTGACCCTGAGGCGGAGGTTCCCGGAGAGCAGCTATGCGGGCATAAACATCGAGTTCCCGCAGGGCCTGTACCTGCAGAACCGGGAGCGGTGGGACCAGCTCGTGTTGGAGACGGGAGAGGCACTGGACCGCTGCCGGAGGCCATCGCGCCGCTCACCCGGGGGAAAGGTCCCGGCGCCCTGATGTCATCCAAGACGACAACCCACCGAGCCACGGCACGAGGAAGGGAAGGGCGTTCCACCGGACAAGCTAAGAGGGGAACGGCTGGATGAGCACGCTTGTTGAAGCGGCGGAGGAGGCCCTTGAGTCCGTAACCCGCGAGCCGGAGGTCCCGCCCGAGGCACCACCGATTGCCAACGAAGTGATGCGGACGATGCGCCTTTCCATCGTGGAGGGGACGCTGACGCAGATGTTCCTTGTCTGGACATCGGGCGCGGTGCTGACCGGGTACATGATCCACCTTGGGGCCGGGCCGATGGAGCTGGCGGCCGTGGCAAGCATCCCGATGCTTGCGCAGGCCTCCGCTCCGCTGGCGGCCTGGCTGCTGAGCCTCTATCCCCAGCGCAAGTTGCTGGCGATCCTGCTGGCCACGATCGGGCGCGGCGTCTGGATCTTCCCGGCGCTCCTGCCACTGCTGAGGATCCCGCAGGAGCAGGCGGTCCTTTACCTGATTCTGCTGGTGGGTTTTTCGCACTTCTTTCAGGGAGGTGCGGGCGTCATCTGGTCCTCGTGGATGGGAGGCGTGATCCCGGGGACACACCGGGGCCGGTACTTCGGGCTGCGGGGCGGCATCCTTTCGGTGGTTGGGCTCGTGGCAAACCTTTCCGCGGGCGTCTTCCTGGACCGGGTGGGGGCCCCGATCAACTATCAGGCGGTGCTGACGGTGGCGACGGTGCTGGCGCTGATCGGTGTCAGTCTTTACGCGCTGCATTACGATCCGGCGGAGACGACGCTGAAGCTGGGCTTCGCGGAGACAGTGACGGCACCGCTGATGGATGTGAATTTCCGCAAGTTCCTGATGTTCATCGTCTACTGGAACCCCTCGATCATGCTGGCGGCGGTGTTCGTCTTTCCGTATTTCCTGCAGCATCTGCAGATGACGTTCACGCAGATTGCGATCTGGGCGTCCATCGCGGCCATGACGACGCTGGTGGCGGGGCCGCTATGGGGCCGGCTGGCGGACGCCGTGGGGAACAAGGCGGTGCTGATCATCACGTCCATGATAGCGGCAACGGCCCTGCCGCTATGCTGGATTCTTGCGACGCCGGACAACCTCACGTTCATCTATGTCAGCGGTTTCATTGACGGGGTTGCCTGGTCCGCTGTGACGGTGTCCATCTTCAACCTTGGCCTTGCGACAGCGCCGGGAGACAGGCGCACGGCGTACCTTGCCGCGATCGGCCTATTCGGCGGCATCGCCGGCTTCCTGGGTGGCATGCTGGCGGGGCCGCTGCTGGCGCTGTTCCGCCAGTACGAATTCGCGTTGCTCGGATACGAATGGACGGGTTTCCATACGCTGTTCGTCGTCTCGGCGCTTCTGCGGATGCAGGCATGGCGATTCGTGCGGCCGGTGAACGAGACGCGGGCATGGCGGACACGGGACGTGCTGCGCGCGTTCCGGCCGTGGCGCTTCGCCGGCTTCCACTGGCGTTGACGGGCTGGGCTGGATATGGCTCTGAGGTTCGAGAGCACGACGTGTCACGCGAATTGATGGGAAAGGACCGGCGGCGTGAACTCCATGCAGGACCCGCACTCCCCCGCCACCAGGGCCGGTGCCGGCGCCGGTGATGCCGCCGCGCTGGCCGGCAAGCCGCGCCGGGGCCCCAAGGCCGGGCGGTCCGCTGGAATGGCATACTGGTGGAAGAGCCGCTGGGCCCGGTTCCGTGACTACCATCGGGTGACCCCGCCGCCCTTCCACTCGCCGGGTGAGGCATTCCGGGGAACCGCGGCGCTGCTGCGCAAGCCGCTGAACCTCTTGCAGCTCGGCCTGTTCGCGTTTCTCGTGGCGGTGTTCTTCTGGCAGGCCTCCGTTCACTGGGAGGCAGTGATAGACGATTCGTATATCACGTTCCGCTTCGTGGACATGTTTGCGCAGGGGCATGGCTGGGTGTTCAACCCGGAAGGGCCGCGGGTCGAGGGCTTCACGAATTTCCTCTGGGCCGTGCTGCTGGTGGTGCCGCACAAGCTGGGCTGGGACCTGATGTTCGTGGCGAAGTGGCTCGGCCTGCTGAGCGCGGTGGGAGCCATGGCGGCGGCATGGGCCCTGGCGGCGGCGGTGCGCTGGCGCAACGACCCGTTCAACCTTTTCGCGCCGGCCCTGCTCGCGGTGAACACGTGGTTCTCGCACTGGAGCGTAATGGGCATGGAGACGCAGCTCCAGGTGGCGCTGCTCGCGGGGTGCTACGCGCGGTTCGAGATGGAACGGCGCAACCTGCGGCGCTGGCAGGCCGCGCCTGTTCTCGGGGTGCTGGCGGTGCTCACGCGGGTGGACTCGCTCTTCTACCTGCTGCCGCTGTGTCTATACGCCCTCTGGCTTCTGGGGACGAGGCGGTGGCCGTGGGCCCGGGGACGGCGGGCGCTCCTGATGGCGCTGATCCCCACGGCGCTCTTCTGGGGATGGCGGTTCTCGTATTTCGGAGAGGTGTTGCCGAACACCTACCATGCCAAGCAACGCCATGTGCCGCAGGAGGTCCGGCCACGTGCGATGGCCCAGTTCCGGCACTTCTACTTCGACCAGCCGATCGCGGCGGAGCAGCCGATGGTGCGCGGGTGGCTGCCGGAAGGAGCGGCCCGGACGGCCGCCATCATGACTGACCGCGTGACGGGGAACCTGCCCGGCACCGGCGTGCCGTCCCTGCTGTGGGTGAACCTGTGGGTGCTGGGAGCGGGGCTGACGGTGCTGGCAGCATTGATGGCGTGGCTCCGGCCCGATTCCGCGGGAGGACTGCCGCGATGGGAGGCGGTGGTTGCGCTTGTCTTCCTTCCGTGGCTGGCCAGCCTGTATTACGTATGGCACGTGGACGGTGACTGGATGCCGAGCTTCCGGTTCTTCCAGGTGGTTCTGCCGTTTGTGGGTGCGGCGGTGGCGGTGGGCTTCGGGAGCCTTCCGGAGCTGGTGCGGCTGGTGCGTGACCCCGGACCGTGGCGGTCATGGCTGGTGGTGGGGGCGTTCGTGCTGGCGCTTTGGCTGACGGCGGGCGTTGCGCGGGAGCACCTGCGCACCCGGACGGCCTGGGTGTTCGGGCCGGACCAAGCCACCATGACCGAGCGGCCGGCCGGCTGGTGGCACCCCCGCGCGGTCCGCGAGGCGTATAGAGCAGGCTTCCTTCCGCCGCTGGAGTCAGTTTCGGACTACCTTCTGCTGAACACGCGCGACGACAGTTGGGTATACATGGGGGACATCGGCCAACCGCTCTGGTTCGCCACGCATCTCAGTCTTTACGATGCGGACGGGCTGACGGACCCCGCGCTGGGTCATGCCCCGCGCGCCCGTGGCCGGCTGCCGGGCGCGGAGGAATTGTACGAGCGCCTGCTGGCGGATGAGGACGAACCACCGGGGCGTGCCCGCCGGGGAGAGCTGCGCCGCAAGGCCCACCGTCTATACCATGAAACCTTCGCGCGGCGGAATGCGGCAATGCTGATGGAGCAGCGCCGGCCCGAATACATTGGCATTTTCATTCAGCACGAGGACGGCGACCCGGCCGCTCCGGGGAGGGTCTACCCCGAGGTGTCAGCCCTGATATACGACCATCCGGCGTTTGAGGAGGAGTACACCCACGCCGCAGCCTTCCTGAAGACGCCGGGTGTCTATAATCACTTCTACCGGCGCAGGGACGTGCCGGCGGGCGTGCCGGCGGAGGAGCGCGTGGAGCGGCTTCTGCGCACCATCGAGCGCAACCCGCGCATGCCGTATCTGTACGAGCGGCTGGTCCAGCAGGATTGGCAGCTGCCGGAGGAGGGCGCCGAGGAAGTGCGCGCCCGGCTTGACGCGGCCGCACGGGATGGCTTGCGCCGCTGGCTGTCCGACCCCGCCGCGGAGGAACTGGCCTACCACTTCCACGCCAGGGGCGAGGGCGATTTCGTCCGCGAGGTCATTACGGCGCATCTCGAAAGTGATCCGGCCGATTTTGCCGCCCACTACGTGCTGGCAGCACTTCACAGGTGGGAGAACGACTGGGCCGGCGCGCTGGATGTGCTGGAGGAGGCGATCGCACACCGCTCGCCCGGCCGGCACGAGCTGCTGTATTACACCGCCTCCATGGCAGAGCGGGCGGGCGACTATCCGCGGGCCATCCGCACGATGGTGCTGGCGGTACGAACCCTGCCGCGAGAGCCCATGGCATGGTATCGCTACGGGGGACTTCACGCGCGACTGGCGCAAACGCCCGGCCTCAGACCGGAGGGAATAAGGGATTTCCTGGAGGCTGCACGCCTGGGATACCAGACAGCCATGAATCTTGACCCGGAACGCTACGCTCCACTTGCGGAAGAGATCCGCCGTATAGACGAGTACCTGGAGGCCCCGGAAGAGTTCCACCTGCCCGATCGCGAGCCCGTTCTCCCTCCCGAGCCGGAGCCCCCGGCCGCTCCGGAGCCCCAGCACATTCCGCCCCCTCCACCGGCCGGGGAGAACCGGAATGAAACGGAGTACCGCTGAAGTGTCCGTGCAGGGCATCGGCTTCTACGTGCATGTGCCGTTCTGCCGGCATCTTTGCCCGTACTGCGACTTCTACAAGATGGAGTTGCGGGACCGGCCAGCGCGCGCGCGACTGGACTTCCCGGGGCAGGTGCAGCGCGAGATGGAATTGCTGCTGGCCGTCTATCCGGAGCTGGAGGGACGCCCGCTGGAGACTGTCTATTTCGGAGGAGGGACGCCGAGCACCCTCGTGCCGGAAGCTGTCGGCGCTTTGCTCTCCTGGTGGCTGGCGGCCTTTCCTCGCTCCCCCGGCCCGGAGATCACGCTGGAGGCCAACCCGGAGAACCTGACGGAGAACCGCGCCCGCAAGTGGCATGACGCCGGCATCACCCGGCTGAGCATCGGCGCGCAGTCCTTCCACCCGCGCGAGCTGGAGTTGCTCGAGCGCCTTCATGTCCGGGAGACGATCGTCGAGGCGGTCCATCGCTCGCGCCGGGCAGGTTTTGCGAACCTCTCGCTCGACCTGATGTTCGGCCTGCCGGGCCAGACGCTGGAGCGCTGGATGGAGAACCTGCGGCGGGCGGTGGACCTCGGGCCGGATCACGTCAGCTTCTACGGCCTGACCTGGCATGAGGGGACGCCCTTTGAGGCGCAGCGGCGGCGCGGCCGGCTCGTTGAGCTGGATGATGGCCTCCAGGCGGACATGTACCTCGGCGGCGCAGAGTTCCTCGTGGCGAATGGCTTCGAGCACTACGAGATTTCCAATTTCGCGCGGCCGGGGTGTCGCTCGCGCCACAACGCGAGGTACTGGACGGGGCAGGACGTCATCGGCCTGGGGCCGGGGGCGCACTCGCGGGACGGTGAGGAGCGCTGGCGCAATCCGGAGGATTTGGACGGTTGGGCATCAGCCCTGGCGGCGGGGCAGCTCCCGCGCACCTCCGTTGAGCGGCCGGGGATGCTCGAGGCGGCCTGGGAAAGGCTCTTCACGGGGCTGCGCCGGGCCGAGGGCCTGCGGGTGCGCGAGGATCCGGAGCTGACCGCCGTCTGCCGGAAGTGGCGGGAGGCCAACCTGCCGGAGGCTGCCCGCTGGATGGAGGCCGGCCCCGACACCGTCCGCCTGACGCGCGAGGGATGGCTGCTGAGCGACGCAATCCTTGGGGGTCTCATCCTCGACCTGCCGGCCGACACGCCCCATTCCTCCTTGCAATGACCCGCCCGGGAGGCAACAACGTGCGGAAACTCAAGGAGAGCAATCATTCAGCGTGTTTGACAACATACCAACCTTCCCGCTCGACCGCCCGGCGCTCCGGCCCCTCGAGCTCCTCCCCGCGCGCACGAAGGAGCAGACCGTCATCCTCGTGCGCGACCCGATGGGGCTGATCGAAGGGGCTGCGGTCCTGCCGGCCGACCCCCTCCTCCTGCTGTTTCTGGAAATGGCGGACGGGCGGACAAGTCCCGAAGAGATGAGCACCAAGGCGGGCCAGATGACCGGGCAGATCATCCCCGCGCATGTGTTCACAGAGATGGCCAGCCAACTCGACGAGGCGCTCCTCCTGCAGACCGAGCGGTTCGCGGAGGCACTCCGGGAGAAGTACCGCAGCTGGATGGAGTCCCCCACGCGGCCCTTCCGCGCCTTCTCGGCGGACGGCGGGGACCGGCTGGCAATGCTGAAGGCGCTCGGGGACGAGTTCCGCCGCCACCGGATGAGCTCGATCTCCCCGCCGGAGCGCCTCGACCTGCCGGCCGGCTCGGTGCGCGGCATCCTGTCCCCGCACATTGACTACAATCGGGGCGGCGAGGCCTACGCGTGGGCCTATCAGGCGCTCAAGGACCACGGAACCGGCGCGCGGCGATTCATCGTGATCGGCACCTGCCACCGCCCCACGCAGAGCCTTTTCGTGGCCACATCCAAGGACTATGAGACGCCCATCGGCACGGTGCCAGCCGACAAGGAGTTGCTGAACGAGCTGATCGAACTCTCCGGCTTGGACCTGCTCGATGAGGAGTACGCCCACGCGGACGAGCACGCCGTGGAAATGCAGGCGACGTACCTCCGCCATGTCTTCCGCGACGAGGACATCTCGATCGTGCCCATCCTGGCCGGCAGCGTGGAGGAATTACTGGGCGAGGATGACCTCAAGCCGGATCAGATAGACGAGGTGCGGAAGTTCACCGGCGCGCTCCAGAAGATACTCGACAAGTACGGTGACGATGTGGCGATCGTCGGCGGCGTGGACTTCTCGCACTGCGGCCCGCAGTTCGGCGATCCGGAACCGGTGGACGACACGCGCAAGAAGATCATCGAGCGCAATGATCGCGAGCACCTTGACGCCATCGAGACGGGGGACCCGATGCAGTTCTTCGAGTCCTTCCGCGAACGGCAGAACGATCAGCGCGTGTGCAGCATCGGCCCGATGTACTGCGTGATGGAAGCTCTCCGCGGCAGGGCAAAGGGGCGAGTGCTGCATTACCAGCAGGCCGTGACGCCGGACAACAACACGCTCGTATCGTTTGCAAGCGTCGCTTTCGTGAAGGACGGCGTGGAGGAAAGGCCGAAGGCGCGGATCATTCTGGCCAGATCCTGAGGTTCCGGCTGATCCGCCGAGATTGCCAGTTTAGTGGAGGTTCGCATGAAGACGAAACGCTCCATCCCCTCATGGCTGGCCGGCCGTATAGCTCCGGCATTGACGGCCTGCCTGGCCGCAGCCGGTCTCTTCCTGCCTGCGGATGCACGGCCGGAAGTCGTCATCAACGAGTTCATGTCCTCCAACGGAGAAACGATCGCGGACGAGGACGGCGACTTCCCCGATTGGATCGAGCTATACAACACCGGCGATGACACGGCCGAGCTGGAGGACTGGGGCCTCTCGGATGACGAGGGGAACCCCTTCCGGTGGGCGTTCCCGGACGTGGCGGTCGAGCCCAAGGGATTCCTCCTGGTCTGGGCCTCGGGCAAGGACCGCACCGATCCCGCCTCGGAACTCCACACGAATTTCGCCATCAGCAGCGAGGGCGAGGAACTCCTCCTCACCCGGCCGGACGGCGAGACGGTGGACTTCGTGGACCCGGTCGAGGTTCCCCGGGACCAGTCCTACGGCCGTGTGCCAGATGGGGGCAGCGAGTGGTTCTACTTCGACGAGCCGACCCCCGGCGGGCCGAACGAAGCGCCGCCGCTCCAGGACCTGCTCGAACCGCCCTCGTTCTCCGTACCCGCCGGGTTCCATACGGAAGCCTTCGAACTGGAATTGGAGGCGGAGGAGGGAGCAGAGATCCGCT
Source organism: Candidatus Sumerlaeota bacterium (assembly GCA_007132505.1). GTDB lineage: Bacteria > Sumerlaeota > Sumerlaeia > SLMS01 > SLMS01 > SLMS01. The sequence continues at coordinate 1,623 of SLOM01000151.1, read as the reverse complement.
ATACGCTGGACGGATCTGTGCCGGAGGAGGACTCGTCTCTCTATGCAGGGCCACTCACCATCGCCAGCCGCGAGGGCGACCCGAACGTACTCTCCACCATACGCACGGTTGGAGATGCCCAGCCATGGCAGGACCTCCATGAGGAGATATTCAAGATCACCGTGGTACGTGCGAGGGCCTTCAAGCCGGACCACCTGCCGAGCGAGACAGTCACGAATTCGTACCTGGTGGACGAGAGTATCCACAACCGCTACCTCATGCCGGTGGTCTCGCTGGCGACTGATCCGGACAACCTCTTCGACCACGAAATCGGTATCTACGTGCCCGGGATTCATTACGACCCGGAGGAGCAGTTCCCGGACCTGACGGGGAATTTCCTGCAGCGCGGCCGCGAGTGGGAGCGCCCGGTCCACGTGGAGATTTTCGAGGAGGACGGGGCCCGAAGCCTTGCTCAGGACGCGGGTGTGCGGGTTCACGGCAACTTCAGCCGTGCCCTGCCGCGGAAAACCTTCCGGCTCTACGCCCGCCCCTCCTACGGCGAGGAGCACTTCAATTACAGCTTCTTTCCGGACAGCCATGTCGAGCAGTACAAGCGTATTCTGCTCCGGGCAGGCGGAGCCCCGGACTGGGCCTATCTGCTTTACCGCGATTCACTCTCCTGGGCGCTGCTGCGCGACAACACGGACCTGGATTTTCAATACTCCCGCCCGGCCGTTGTCTTCGTCAGCGGGGAATACTGGGGCATCCATCATTTCCGGGACAGGATTGATCGGTACTTCCTCGGCCACAAACATGACCTGGACCCGTACAACCTTGACCTGCTTGACGGCAAATGGCCCGCTCCTGAGGTGAAGGAGGGGGATCTGGAGCACTATAATACCTTCAAGGCAGCGGTGCTGAACGAGGACCTGAGCGACCCGGCCGCCTACGAAGCAGTCAAGGAGTTGATGGATGTCACCAACTTCATTGACTATACGATTACGCACACCCTCCTCGCGAACCTCGACTGGCCGATAGACAATATCAATCTGTGGCGGTACCGCCGGGCACCGGAGGACGGCGTGCCCGAGTACCTTGCCCCCTACGACGGAAGATGGCGCTGGATCGTGTATGACCTTGACTTCACCCTGGGGCTGGGCGGCTACCGGATGTGGGACTACCCCGACCTGGAGGCTGCCGCGGACGAACGATTCAATCACGATTACTCTCTGACGTTTGCGGCGCTCCTGGAAAACGAGGATTTCCGCAAAGAATTCGTCACCCGGCTGGCCGGTCACCTCAACACGACGTTCAGCACGGACTCAGTCATCGCAGCCATTGATTACCTGCACAATGAGATTGCCCATGGCATGGAGGAGCACACCCAGCGCTGGTTCTGGCCGACGACTGTCGCCGCCTGGAACCGGGAGGCTGAATCGGCCCGCGAGTTCGCCAGGAACCGCCCCGATGCCTTCCGGGAGCACGCGGTGGATTTCTTCTCCCTTGATGGCACGGCGAACCTTTCGGTCTCGGTGAACGATCCGGAGGGTGGCCAAGTCGAGGTGGGTCACCTCACCCTCGAGGGAAGCGAGAATCCGTGGACCGGGATTTATTTCCAGGGTGTCCCGCTTCCCATCCGCGCTG
>SLOM01000044.1 GCA_007132505.1 Candidatus Sumerlaeota bacterium | reverse complement strand
TTCCAGCTCGCCATGGGCGCCACCGAGCCCACCAGCTTGGTATTCCACCGGATTCCGCTGGGTCTGGACCGTATCGGCCTGCGGCCGCTCTGTCTGGGCCTGTTGTCGCTCCTGAACTGGCTTTACAGCCATCTCGCCATCTGGGGGCTGGCGGTCATCGCCACAACGCTGGTGGTGCGGACCCTGATCTATCCGCTGACGCACTGGGCGATCAAGAACCAGGCGCGCACGATGATCGAGCAACAGCGCATCCGCCCCGAAATGGAGAAGATCCAGAAGAAGTTCAAGGGCGACCCCACCAAGCGCAACCAGGCCATCATGCAGCTCTACCGGGACCACAACGTGAATCCGCTCGGCTTCCTGCGCGGGTGCTTCCCTATCCTGCTGCAGATGCCCGTCTTCCTGGCGCTGTTCGTCGTCTTCGAACAATCCGTGGAACTGCGCGGCCAGTCCTTCCTCTGGATTCCGGACCTCTCCGGGCCGGACCGGCTCTGGGACTGGGGGATCACGCTGCCCCTGTTCGGGTCCTCGCTGAACCTGTTGCCACTGCTGATGGGCGCGACCAACTTCATCCAGATGCGCATCATGCAGATGCCGGCAACGGACGACATGCAGAGGCGCATCCAGAAGCAGATGATGATCCTCATGCCGATCGTCATCGTCGTGTTCCTGTACCAGCTCCCCTCCGGCCTGATCCTCTACTGGACCGTCAGTAACGTGATCAGCATCGGACAGAGCTACATGACCAAGCGGATCATCGCCTCCCACATGGCGGCGCACGAAGCCTCCAAGGAAGCGGAAACCGCCGCGGCCACAGAAGCGCCCGCGGCGGAGAAGAAGGGCAAAGTACGACAAGGAACCGTGGAAACCTGACACCGTCCCCGGGCAAACAGGCCGCAAGCCCGGCCATCGCGCCCCGGCGGGACAGACGAAAGGTCAGCTCAAAATGCAGGAGATAGAAATCCTCGCCCGCAACGAGGCAGACGCCCGTGCCCGGGCCGCAGAGCAAAGCGACATCGCTTCCGATTTCCTCGAAGTCATCGAGGAGTACGAACCGGACGAACTGGACCTGAAAAACTTCGCCGAGCAGGAGGGGCTGGAGAAACTCCCCTCCCCCAACGAAATCACCCTCTACGTCTTCCGGGCCTCCTTCGAGCACTACCGGCTGACGGCCGAAAGCTGGGTCCAGGGGCTGATCGAGCGCTTCGCACCGGGCAGCACCGCCCAGGCAGGCCGCTTCCGGAACATCATCATCATCCAACTCGAAGTCCCCGACCCCTCCATCCTCATCGGGAAGCAGGGGGCCACGCTCGACGCGCTGCAGCACGTGGCCGTCCGCGCCCTGCTCGGCATTGATCCGGACTTCCCCGACATCATGCTCGACGTGGAGCGGTACCGGGAGAAGAAGCTCCAGCGCCTTGAAAAGGAAGCCCGGCGCGCCAGCGAACGGGCCCTGCGCAACGGCCGGAAGGTCCCCCTCAGCCCCATGTCGCCCGCCGAACGAAAATTCGTCCACAACTGCCTCAAGGACATCGAAGGCATCGAGACCGAAAGCGAGGGCGAAGGGCGTGATCGCCGCGTCGTCATCAAGGTCCTGCGTCCCGCCGGAGGAAGGCGCGGCAGGGGAGGGGGCCCGGGCGGCAAACCGCCCGCCAAGCAACCCCACCCCCAGTACGGGCCGCATCCACCCCCTGAGGATGACGACGGACCACGGATCACCGAGGAACAGCGGCAACTGCTCTACGGAAACATCGAGGGGAACCCCGGCAACGAGTTCTCCGACGAGGAGCTCGAGGAGCAATCCTCCATGCTCCCGGAGTTCCGCGAGGAAGACGCGGGCGGCAACGATCACGAGGGGCGGCGGGGCCGGCTGGCTGACGAACTCGAGTAGGGAGCGTCGAAGAGTGCTTGACTCGGGCCCGGGTCTTGCTCTTTACTCTCAATGTCAACAAAGCAGATCGAAATAATAAGGAGACACCCTCATGGCCCGCATCTTTGAAGACATCACGAAAACCATCGGAAACACACCACTGGTCCGCCTCAACAAGGTCACCAAGGACGTGGAAGCCACGATCCTTGTGAAGTGCGAGTTCTTCAACCCCCTCGCCAGCGTGAAGGACCGTATCGGCGTCTCGATGATCGAGGCGGCCGAGCGGGATGGCAAAATCACCCCTGACACGATCATCATCGAGCCGACCTCCGGGAACACGGGCATCGCCCTGGCCTTTGTCTGCGCGGCCAAGGGATACCGCCTGAAGCTCGTCATGCCCGAATCCATGTCCAAGGAGCGCCGCCTGCTGCTTCGGATGATGGGAGCGGAGCTGATCCTGACACCCGCCGCCAAGGGGATGAAGGGTGCCGTGGCCTACGCGGAGAAGCTCGTGGAGGAAACCCCGCACGCCTGGATGCCCCAGCAGTTCAACAACCCCGCCAACCCCGAAATCCACCGCAAGACCACCGCGGAGGAAATCTGGAACGACACGGACGGGAAGGCGGACTTCCTGGTGGCCGGCGTTGGCACCGGTGGCACGCTTACCGGCGTGGGCGAGGTCATCAAGCCCCGCAAGCCCGAGTTCAAGTGCATCGCTGTCGAGCCGGTGGATTCCCCGGTGATTGGTGGTGGCAAGCCCGGGCCGCACAAGATTCAGGGCATCGGGGCCGGTTTCATCCCGGGAAACCTGCACACCAGCCTGGTGGACGAAGTCCTCACGGTTTCCAACGACGAGGCGTTCGCAATGGCCCGGCGCCTTGGCAAGGAGGAGGGCCTGCTCGGCGGCATCTCCACTGGAGCGAACGTGCTGGCAGCCTTGCGGGTCGCGGCCCGGCCGGAGAACAAGGGCAAGCTGATCGTGACCATCGGTTGCTCGTTCGGCGAGCGCTACCTCTCGACGGCGCTGGCGGACGAGGCACGCTCGGTGGAGGACACCGTCGTCTCCATCTGAGGGCGCACGAAACAAGTCCACCTGATGTCAGGGCGGCTCCACGCACGGAGCCGCCCTTCCTGTTGGCGAAACGTCACTCTCCGCCCGTCACCCGGCCGGAGGTACCTCCTGTTTTCCCCGGACACTGAAGGCATCACCGATCAGGCACACGCCGCCGAACCGGCGGAGGATCGGCCGGACGGCCTCGGCGAGCCGGCGGGCCATCTCCTCGTCGCAGGCCACCAGGACGTAGCTGTTGCGGGTGACCCCGGTCAGGTCGTCACCGGCGCGCTCCCCCCGGTCTCCGAACCCTTCGGCATGCGGGAGGATCGTGTAGCCGGGGACTCCCAGCTTCTGAAGCAACTCCTTCAACTTGGGGATTTCCACCGAGACGGTGACTATCTCCACGCGCTTGACAGGGTCCATCGGATCAACTCCAGAGCCACGATATCGCGGCGTAGTACAGCGGAATCCCGAACACAATATTGAAGGGGAACGTGAGAGCCAGCGACATCGTGAGGTAGACGGAGGGGCTCGCCTCCGGCACCGCGAGGCGCATCGCAGCGGGCACGGCGATGTACGAGGCGCTGGCGCACAGGGTGGTGAAGAGCAGCGCGTCGCCCACGGGCATTCCTATCAGTGCGGCAAGCAGTATCCCGAGTGCTGCGTTCGCCAGCGGGATCACCACCGCAAAGGTGACAAGGAACGCCCCGCCGCGGAACACGTCCTTCATGCGGCGCGCGGCCACAATGCCCATGTCGAGGAGGAACAAGCAAAGCACGCCCTTGAACAGGTCGTCTGCGAAGGGGGCCACTTCGACCCAGCCCCGCTCGCCGGAAACCAGCCCGATCAGGAGGCTCCCCACCAGCAGCACGACTGACCCGTTGAAGAAGGAATCACGCAGCAGGTCGCTCCACGGTGTGGCGTCCGGTCCTCCATTCTCCGGCTTGCCGTACTTGCGGAAGAATATCACTCCGATGATGATCGCGGGTGACTCCATCAGCGCAAGTGCGGCAATCATGTGTCCCCCGTAGTCCACCCCCAACTGGCGGAGCCAGGCCGCCGCGGTGATGAACGTGACGGCGCTTACGGACCCGTAGGTGGCCGCCACTGCGGCCGCGTCTGCCGCGGACAGCCGGATCTTCAGGATGAAGAAGCTGTACACGGGCACCGCCAGGGCCATCAGCACCGAGGCGCCAAGTGCCAGTGCGATATACGTGGAGAACCCGCTCTGGCTCAGTTCCGCCCCCCCCTTCAGTCCGATGGCAATCAGGAGGTAGTAGGAAAGCAGTTTGGCGATGGGCTGGGGAATCTCCAGGTCCGAACGCATGAGCGCCGCCGCTATCCCCAGGACGAAGAAGAGGATCGGCGGGCTGAGGAAGTTTTCTACCAACAGTTGCAGGGTCATGGGGGTGGGAGGAGGGGGGCTCCTGTCTATTCGATCTCAACCACTTGCAGGTAGTTCGTGGTGCGTGTCTTGCCGAGTGGGACACCGCCGAGGATGACGGCACGGTTTCCCGCCCGGGCGAATCCGTAATGGCGGGCGGAACGGACAACCTCCGCGATGAGCGCGTCGGTCTGGCTGCGTGCCACGTCCTCATCCCGCAGCGGCGCCATGATGCGTGAACTGACGCCCCAGGCCGTGCACAGCAGGTTCACCGTGGCGGGCTCGGTCGAGAACGCGTAGATCGGCATGGAGGGCTTGAAGCGGGCAAGGTTCATCGCCGAGAAGCCGGTCTGCGTCGGCACAAGGATCAGGTCCAGCCGGAGCGCCTCTGCCAGCCGTACTGCGGAATTGCAGATCGCCAGCGTGAGCGAGGGCGCCTCACCCTCCGACAGGATCCACCTGAGCCCCCGGTTGCAGGGCATGTGCTTTTCCGCCTCCATGGCCACGGTGTCCATGACCTCCACGGCGCGGATGGGGTAGGTGCCGATGGCTGTCTCGGCGGAGAGCATGATCGCATCCGTGCCGTCATGGATGGCGGTGTAGATGTCGGCCACCTCTGCTCGCGTCGGCCGCGGGTTGAGGATCATGGATTCCAGCATCTGCGTGGCGGTGATGACCGGTTTGGCGGCCCTGTTGCAGGCCAGGATGACGCGCTTCTGCACGCCCGGGACCTGTTCCATGGGGATTTCAATGCCAAGGTCACCCCTGGCCACCATCGCACCGTCCGCCTCGTGAAGGATCTCCGGCAAATGGTCCACCGCGTCCTTCTTCTCGATCTTGGCGAAGATCGGCACCTCGCGGCCAAACGCCCGCATGGCTTCCTTTGCCTGGCGGATGTCCTCTGGCGAGCGGACGAAGCTAAGCGCGAGCGCGTCCACACCTGCGTCAAGGGCGAACGCCATGTCGGTCCGGTCCTTCTCTGTGAGGGCCGGGATGGGCAGCTTTGTGTCCGGGAGGTTTACGCCCTTGCGTGGCTTGAGGACGCCGCCGTTCAGCACCCGGCAGACGACGTTCCTCCTGCTGACGCGCTCGACAGCGAGTTGCAGGTTGCCGTCGTCGAGCAGGATGTGCTCGCCGGGCTTCGCGACGCGATGGAATCCCGGGAAGTTGACACTGAAGCGGTTCTTCCGGCCGATGTGTCCCGGTTCGGACGTCAGGGTGACGAGGTCGTTTTCGCTCAGCTCCGCAGAGCCGGCTTCAATGTCCCCGATGCGGAGTTTGGGTCCCGAGAGGTCGCCGAGAATGGCCAGGGGGCGGGCGAGTTCGTGGCTTGCCTCGCGGATCGTGTTGAGGGCCGTCTCGTGCTGCTCGTGGGTACCGTGGCTGAAATTGAGACGGAAGACATCCGCCCCCGCCAGGATCATACGCCGGATTACCTGTGCCGATTGCGAGGCCGGGCCGATGGTACAAACGATCTTTGTCCGGTTCTGGCGACTGTGCATGGGGGCGTTGGATCCTCTGCCCAGGGGGTGATTTGGCCTGCTCCTCCGGGTGGGCGAAGGCTTCGTCAGGCGCCACGGGCAGGGCAAGCATCTTGGAGCCTTGCCCCGGGGGCGGGATGGATAGCCTGCTGTGGCCGCCGGCGCCGAGGGGGCGCTCGACGCGATGCGCGTGTTGATGCTGATGGACAATTACCACCAGGACGAGGTGGGCCGGTTTCTCTTCCGGCTCAGCCAGCGTCTGACGCCCCTGCCCGGGCTGACGCTCAACAGCGTGGCGTTCGAGGGTGGCCCGCTCATGGACCAGTTGAGTTCGGGGGCCGTGGGTGTGCGCGTTCTTCGGCTCCGCCGCCGGCGTCCGGTGAGCCAACTGCGGAACGCGGGCCGGACGCTCGCCCGGCGCGCCGACCGGCCGGACGTGGTGCATGTCTTCTGCCGCTGGCCGTCATTGCGCTGGCGGCTCTTGATCGGTGGATTGGAGGACGTGCCGGCTGTCTGGACACCTCCGGAAGCACGCCGCTCCACCATCCTGCAATGGATCGGCAGGGGGCTCGGGGCCTTCTCCCACTTCGGGGGCGGGCGCCATGGTGTCCGGGAGGTCATGGCTCTGCTGCCCGGGCTCCGCCCGCGCCTTCCGGCCCCTCGCGGCAGGGAGGCGAAGCTCCTCGTTCCAGGCGTGGATGCCGTCCAGACCTATCCTCTGCCGGACTTCACGCGCCTGAGGATGAGAATACTGCTCAACGTGGACTGGGAGACACCGCTGGTGGCCATCCCGCTGCATCGCTGGCTGACCGCCTACGAGGAGGACTGGCTCATCCGGATGCTCGTGCAACTGCATGATGCGGTCCCGGAGGCCGTCTTCTGCCTTGTTGGGGTGGCAATGGAAGGCAACTCGCTCCACCTCATGCTTGAGGACGCCGGCCTGACGGCGGCGACGCGGCGCATCGGCCCCGTGCCGGAGTATCTTCCCCGGGTGCTGGGAGCAGCGGATCTGGCGATCCTGCCGTTCGTAAACGGCGGTTTTCATCTCTACGCGGCGGAAGCCCAGGCCGCCGGAGTGCCGGTCCTGGCGGTAAGGAGCGAGGACAATAGCTACTTCGTCCGGGAGGGCGAAACCGGCATGCTTGTCCCCCGGGCGGACGGTGCCGCGATGCGCCGCGCCATGACCACAATGCTCGAGGACCGCGAACGCCTTCGCGCCATGGGCGAGGCAGGACGGCGCATGGTCCAGGAAGAATTCGAAGCCGGGCTCACGGCGCGGGCACTCCTTGACCTGTGGAACTCCCTGGCACCGGACGCCGCGGTGGAGTACGAGATCAGGGCCTGAGAATCAGACGCTCCGCTCCTCCCCGTCCTCACGGTAGTGCACGGCGTAGATATCCCTCCTTCGGTCACGCCAGTTTCTCGTGGTGCCGCGGTAGCGGTGTCTTCTCAGCAGTTCAATGTCAAGGTCCTGCATGACCACGGTTTCGATGTTGGGGGTGCATTCTGCGGCGATGGCGTCGCGGCTGAAGGGGATGTCCGCCGGCGTGAACACTGCCGACTGGGCGTAGTGTATATCCGCGTTCTCCACGAAGGGAAGGTTGCCCGTGCAGCCGGCGACCGCGACGTAAAGGTGGTTCTCGATGCAGCGGGCAATGGCGCAGTGCCGCACGCGCAGGTAGCCGTGGCGCGAGTCCGTGTTGAAGGGGCAGAAGATGATCTGGGCGCCCTTGCGCGCGGCAATGCGGGAGAGTTCGGGGAACTCCACGTCGTAGCATATCTGAATGGCGACGCGTCCGCAGTCGGTGTCGAAGACCTCCATCCTGTTGCCGCCGGTTACACCCCACCAGCGCCACTCGTTGGGCGTGATGTGGATCTTGTACTGCTTGCCGATCGTTCCATCCCGCCTGAAGAGGAAGGCAACGTTGTATAGATAGTCATCCTCGATGAGGAAGTGCGATCCCGCGATGATGTTGATGTGGTACTCGATCGCCATGTGGGTGAAAAGCTCGAGATAATCCGGGGTGAAGGCGGCGAGCTTGCGGGCGGCTTCCGCCGGGCTGCGGGCGTCGCAGAAGGAGAGCAACTGTGTCGTGATCAGCTCCGGAAGCAGGACGAAATCGCACTGGTAGTCCGACGCGGTGTCCACCAGGAAGCGGCATTGCTGGTCGAATTCGCTGAAGTTGTCTATACTCCTCATCTGGTACTGGGCGACGGCGAGGCGGACGATCTGGACCGGCTGGATGGCGCGTTTCTTGAACGGGCGGTAGTCCACGTTTGTCCACTCAAGGTGGGTGGCCCACCCGGCGCTGTCCTCATCCGAGGGGAGGTAGTCCGGGAGGAGTTGCTTGATCTCGAACCCGTTCGCCAGTTGCACGGTCAGCACCGGGTCGTAGATCGTCTTGTCCTCCACGTTCTGGACGTATTCGTGGACGGTCATCCTGTCCTTGTACTTGCGGTAGTTCGGTATGCGCCCCCCCACGACGATTCCCTTCAGGTTGAGCCGCCGCACCAGGTCCTTGCGCGCTTCGTACAGACGGCGGGCAAGCCGCATGCCCCGGTACTCGGGGTGCACCATGATCTCGATGCCGTAGAGCATGTCCCCGTCCGGGTTGTGGTTGCGGATGGTGCCACCCTCGGAGATGCGCTGCCAGTCGTGCCACTCGGAATAGAGGTCGTAGTCCACGATGAGGCTGGCGGAAGAGGCGACGAGTTTGCCCTCGAACTCCACGCAGACTTGGCCCTCGGGAAAGGTGGAGAGTTGGCTGTCGAACTCCTCGCGGTTCCAGGGCTTCATGTCCGGAAAGCAGAGCTTCTGCAGTTCGACGAGCTGCTCGAAGTCCTCCGGCTTGAGGGGCCGGACGATAATTTTGCGCTCGAACTCTGTGTGGTCGATTTCCATGGCTGACAGGGTGCCCCGGGACTGGTTTTCGTTGGCGTGCCGGCACCGGCGCGGTCCGGCAAGCCGCCCGTTCATGCAGCACGGGCATGCCGGGCGCAAGGGGCGTGGCGGGCATCCCCGTTCGGCGCCGGGGGATGTTGAGCTTGCCATCGGGTCCCGGCAGGCGCGACGCTGGGGTGACTCTCCGCTGTTCACGGAGAACCATTCCCCCACAGGAAGACTCGCTCATGCGCCTCTTTCAACCTGCCAGTAAGCTTGCCCTCAGCGCACTGCTGCCGGCGGGATTCGCCTGTACCGGAGGCTCCCCCGCGCCGGGACAGAACGCCCAGGATCACCCCGGACGGGCCTTCTACGCCCAGTACTGTGCCACCTGCCATGGCGCGGACATGGACGGCGGCATGGCCAGCAGCCTTGTGGACGGACAATGGGAGTTCGGCGATTCCCGTGAGGACATCTACCGCAGCATCGCCGATGGCATACCGGAAGCCGGCATGCCCGCCTACCGCGATGTGCTCGACGAGCGGCAGATCAACCTGATCGTGGATGCCATCCAAGGCGTTGAGTACGTGCCCGTCAGCAGAGTCGTGGAGGACGAACCGGAGGAATACGAGGTTCTGGAGACGCTGGACTATGATGTGCGCGTCGAGGTCTGGGTTGGCGAGGGGCTGGAAGTGCCTTGGGGAATTGACTTTCTTGACGCCTCGCGGGCGCTCGTCACCGAGCGCGCCGGGCGGCTTCGCCTCGTGGAGAACGGCCAACTCCACCCCGACCCCATCGCAGACACGCCGCCCGTGGTGGCGCAGGGCCAGGGCGGAATGATGGCCGTGACCGTCCACCCGGATTACGAGGAGAACGGCTGGATCTACCTGGCCTACAGCCGCGCCCTGGACGATGGGACGAGCGGTCCGTCCCAGACAAGCGTCGTGCGCGGCCGGATCGAAGACCACCGCTGGGTGGATCAGGAGACCATCTACCGGGCCCCGGAGGACAGCCACACGAACGCACGGCAGCACTTCGGCACGCGAGTCGTCTTCGACGAGGCCGGCTATCTCTATTTCGTCATCGGGGACCGTGGCGATCCGCCCACCTCCCAGCGTCTTGACAGCCCCAACGGCAAGGTGCATCGCCTGTGGCCGGACGGCTCCATACCCGAAGACAACCCCTTCGTGGACGATGAGGATGCGCTGGACACCATCTATACGTATGGACACCGCAACCAGCAGGGCATGGACATTCATCCGGTGACGGGCGACCTTTGGACGGCGGAGCACGGGCCCCGCGGCGGGGATGAAATCAATCTGATACGCGCCGGCAAGAACTACGGCTGGCCGGAAATCACCTACGGCATCCACTACGACGGGCGCACAATCACGCGCGAGCGCTTCCGGCCCGGCATCGAACCGCCCGTCTGGGTCTGGCGGCCCTCCACGGCACTCTGTGCCATCGAATTCTACCGCGGCGAGCAGTTCCCCCTCTGGCGCAACCACCTGCTCGCCACCGCACTTCGCAACGAGGACCTGCGCCTGCTCCAGGTGCGCAACGACCGCGTCATCCACGAGGAAGTGATCCTGCGGGACCGGGGACGCATACGCGATGTTACAACCGGACCCGACGGTGCAATCTATCTGCTTACCAGCCGGCCGCACCAGATTTTGCGCCTGACGGCCGAACGCGAGGTGCTGCGATAGGCATTACGGAAGCCCTCTGCCACAGCAGATGCAGCCTCCACCCGGGATTAACCCTTGAGGTGGAGGCGTACGGTGGCTATGGTGTCAGCAGGAAAGCCAAGAAAGGTGGTTTGGTCTATGACTGAAAAAGATCCCAACAAAAGCCATATTGCCCTGCTTGGATGGAGCCTGCGTGCCATCGAAGCGATGGACAAGTTCGACAGGCGCTACGTTGTCGTCGCGCCGTCCTGGGCGGAGGAACACGCCAAGCAGCACGATATTCCCCACCTGTCCTGGGATTTCGAGAGGCTGAATGAGAAGTCCCACGAGATTGCCACAAAGCTGAAGGAAATGGGTGTGGATGTGGCGGTGCCACTCTACGAAGAGACGGTGGAGTGGGCCGGTGCCATCAATTCTGTACTGATGGACAGTCCACGGCTGCTGAACCAGGCGATGCTCTTCCGCGACAAGTCGCTCATGAAGCGCCGCGCCCAGCTTGCCGGCATCCGCGTCGGCATCTTCGAGGAAGCGCACAATCGCGACGACGTGGTCCGGTTCCTCATCCGCGTGAATCAGGCGCTCCTGAAACTCCACGGCGACCCCAACGACCCGATCCACTTCAAGGCCTTCGACAAGGCGGGTTGCCTCGGACACCGCCTGATCCGCACCGTGGAGGACGTGGAGCACATCCCCGATGAGGAATTTCCGGGGCTCCTTGAAAGCCACCTCGATGGGTGGGAGTTCGCTTGCGAGGTCTTCATTCACGACAAGAAAATCCGGTTCCTCAATATCTCGGAATACGTGCGGCTCGGTTACTCCGTATTTATTCCCGCGTCTCCCGAGCTGGAAAAATGGAGGCCGCGTATTCGCGAGGAAATCGAGAAGCTCATCGAGGCCTTCGACATCCGATACGGCCTGATCCACCCGGAGTATTTCGTCACAAGCGACGGGGCCATGTATTTCGGTGAGGTAGCCTACCGTGTCCCTGGCGGGAATGCCTTCGAGCTGATCGAGCGCGCCTACGGGTTCAATGCCTACCAGGGCCACGTCCTGTGCAGCGACCCAAAGGCGACCGAGGAGGAAGTCCGGGCGTTCTTCCCGAAGGAGGTCGAGGACGCGAAGGGCTACGCCGGATGTTTCCTCGTGTACCCGCGCCGGCGCATCATCTCCGATTTGCGGGTTCCCGAGGAAACCGAGGAGCACCCGTACTTCGAATACCACGATCTGCGGCCGCCGATGGAGTCCAAGGTGGCAAAGCGCGTCGCCTTCGGCAATCACTACGGCTCTGTCTATTTCTTCGGAGATGATTCCCACGAGATGAAGAGAGTCCTGAAGGCACAGGAAGAACTGGACTACTACGTCTAGCTGCAAGGAGGGGCCGGTCTCCCTGCTCATGACCGTTTCGGAACAGCCACCACAGCCCCCGCGGGCGGACGCCGAAAAGCTCGCCATGTTCGGCAAGCGTTTCGATCAGGCGCTCGACCGCCTCGCGGACGCAAAATCCTTCGCCAAGCCCAACCACACGGCGCTCCTTGTGGACACGGCAGCCCGCATCCTTCCGCTGGAAGGTGGCGTGGAGTTTCTTTACGAGAGGGCTTCTGAATTCGACCGGGCGGGTGTCTTCGCAGAGTCGGACTGGGCAAACCCTGAGCGCCTGCGCCCACGCCTCGTTCCCATGACGATCGCTTCGGGGAACCCGCGGCTTGTGGCGCTGGAATGCCTGAGCGAGTTGCGCTGGCTGGCCATCGCCGAGGGACGATGCGAGCACCCCGCTGTCACCCAGGAGGACGCGCAGCAGTTCGTCCACGAGGTGCTGGTGCAGAATCTTGACTACGTGTTCGAGCGGCGTACGGAGGCCGCCCGGGGGCGGATCGTCCGCGCTGCCCACCGCCTGTTCGGCTTCCTTGCCAAAAAGGTGGGGTTCGCTGGAATCCTCGACAATCTGATTGAGGAGATATACAGAATCCTGCGCCAGCGGCCCATCCAGGTGAACCACGTCAAGCGCATGGTCACGGAGATGGCCGTGGCGCTTCACCGGGACGGTGTTTCCGCTCCGCGCGGCGCGGACCGGTTGATCAGTGCGCTCTACGGTCCCACCTCTGCCACGCAGGAGGACCCGGGCCTCGACGTCTATCGGGAGCGCCTGGCGACCATGGACGGGTCCATGCTCTCGCAGGAAGCCGGCTCCTTCTCGCGTGCCATGCACGACACCGGTCTCGTCTCGCCCTATCACGCGGTATTCATGCAATTCGCGCTGGAGAACGCCACCCACCTCCTGCCCCATGCCCTCGGCCTCAGCTCCACGGGGAGCGATGCGTTGCTCTGTTACCGGGAACTCGTCCACGCTCTCATTAAGGAGGCGATCCATCCGGAGACTGCGGAGGCTGTCTATGGGCTGGCGTGGCTGCTGGAGCGTGGGACGCTTTACGCCCCGCCGATCGCGCCGGCCCTCTGGCGGCAGATACAACTGCCATTGATGACGGACGTGGAGCAGGTCTTCGCGCAGGTCTTCGGGACCTCGCTTCCCGCGCGAGTACATTTGCTGGCGGGCGTCATCTGCCTGCTCGGGATGCCAATCGGTGTGGGGCAGGGGGAAAACCCGACCTGCCAGTCTGCCCGTGCGCTCTCCATGTGGGCGTATAACGACCCGGATTTTCTGCTGCAGTTGCTGGCCTGGGCTGCGCGGGACGGTGAAATCACGATGCACTTCGAGGGCCAGTCCATCAGCTCGCGCGAATTGCAGGCAGGGCTGGCGCAGGTACTGCATCTGGACCTCGACCCGGTCTCCCTCGTTCTTGTGCCGCACCTGGACCGTATCTATATGGAAATGGGGCGCATGGCAGCGGGCCGGGGCGAGGACCCGCACAAGTGGGTGAACCCCGAATTCCACGGCTGGTGGGTCGGCCGGGGTTTTGCCATTGCGGTGGACATCGCAACCGGGTTTCTGCAGGACTACGAAAAGTTTGTCCGCAGGTTTTACGCATCCTATCACCCCTACTACAACGGCAACCAACCCGTCATACACCCACAACCGGCGGGCATCGCGGTCACGGATTCACATGGCCGCTTCGTGGGCTGGCATGCCATCACCATCCTGCGCGTCGCGCTCGACAACGAGCAGAAGATGCGCGTCTATTTCTATAACCCGAACAACGACAGTGGCCAGGACTGGGGGCATGGAGTCGTGGTTTCCACAGAGGGCCACGGCGAGGTTTTCGGCGAAGCCTCCCTCCCAGCGGACGAGTTTGCTTCGCGCCTGTATATCTTCCATTACGACAAGCACGAGCTTGGCGAACTCGGGGCGGTGCCCGAAGAGGAGGTCGCGTCCATCCGCCGCATGGCGGTGGAGAGTTGGGCCGCCAACCGGGCCGCGGCCGCAGTGTAAAGCGGTTTGGACCGGTGCTCCTACGTGAGTGCCCTTGACACAACGGCGCGCCGGGAGCGCGACTGCCCCGTTGCCGCCGCCCCGCCCAGCGCCTGCAACATGTCCGGGTTACAACCGCCCAGGGCCCACCTCCCACGGAGACAACGATGGACATCTGGCCAGGCAATCCCTACCCCCTTGGCGCCACATTCGATGGTGCAGGCACCAACTTCTCCATCTTTTCCGAAGTGGCGGACAAAGTCGAACTCTGCGTTTTCAACGAAGACGGCTCGGAGGAACGAATCCCCCTGCCGGAGGTCACTGCATACTGCTGGCACGCCTACCTGCCAGGGGTGCTTCCCGGGGCGCGCTACGGCTTCCGTGTGTACGGTGCGTGGGATCCCGCCAATGGGCAGCGGTGCAACCCGTCCAAGCTCCTCCTCGACCCCTATGCCAGGGCGATTGATGGCACAGTGAAGTGGGACGAGGCCGTTTTCCCGTACTTCTTCGGGAACCCGGATGGACCGATGAACGACCGGGACAGCGCACCGCACGTTCCCCGCTCGGTGGTCGTCAATCCGCATTTCGACTGGGAGGGTGACCGGCTGCTCCGCCGGCCCCTGAATGAAAGCACCATCTATGAAGTGCACGTAAAGGGCTTCACCAAGCTTCATCCCGGTATTCCGGAAGAGCTGCGGGGCACTTACGCAGGCCTGGCGCACCCGGCCGCCATCGAGCACCTCACGAAGCTCGGCGTCACAGCGGTGGAGCTGCTTCCCGTGCACGAATTTCTGCATGACGCGCATCTCGTGGAGAGGAAGCTGCGGAACTACTGGGGATACAATTCAATAGGCTTCCTCGCACCGCATCATGAGTACTCCTCCTCCGGGGCGGACGGCATGCAGGTGGCCGAATTCAAGCAAATGGTGAAGGAACTCCACCGGGCGGGTATCGAAGTCATCCTCGACGTCGTCTATAACCACACCGCCGAGGGAAACCACCTGGGCCCAATGCTAAACCTGAAGGGCATTGACAACGCCGCCTACTACCGGTTGGTGGAGGACGACCAGAAGCACTACATGGACTACACCGGCACGGGCAACAGCCTGAACATGCAGCATCCGCACGTGCTGCAGCTCATCATGGATTCCCTCCGCTACTGGGTGAGCGAAATGCACGTGGACGGGTTCCGCTTCGATCTGGCTTCCACGCTTGCCCGTGAACTGTACGATGTGGACAAGCTGGCCACCTTTTTCGATATCGTGCAGCAGGACCCCGTCATCAGCCAGGTAAAGCTGATCGCCGAGCCATGGGACATCGGCCCGGGCGGTTACCAGGTGGGGAATTTCCCGCCGCTCTGGTCCGAGTGGAACGGCAAGTACCGCGACAGCATCCGCGATTTCTGGCGCGGGCAGGACTGCTCCGTCGGAGAGTTCGCCAACCGGCTTACCGGGAGTTCCGATCTGTACGAGGGGACCGGGCGCCGGCCCTTTGCCAGCATCAACTTCATTACCGCGCATGATGGCTTCACCCTGCATGACCTTGTCTCCTACAACGAGAAGCACAACGAGGCGAACGGAGAAGACAATCAGGACGGCGAGGACCACAACCGGTCCTGGAATTGCGGCGAGGAGGGCCCCACGGACAATCCGGACGTACTGGCTCTCCGCGCCCGCCAGAAACGGAATTTCCTGGCCACGCTCTTCCTCTCCCAGGGCGTCCCCATGCTGCTTGGCGGGGACGAGATGAGCCGCACCCAGGACGGCAACAACAACGCCTACTGCCAGGATAACGAAATCTCCTGGTTCGATTGGGAGAACCTTGACGAGGAGATGCAGGAATTCTCGCGCCGCCTGATTGCATTCCGCCACGCGCACCCGGTCTTCCGCAGACGCCGCTGGTTTCAGGGCAAGGCGATCCATGGCAGGGAGCAGGCAGACATCGCCTGGTTCAACCCCTCGGGTGAAAGGATGCAGGAGGAACACTGGGGCGAGGACTTCGTAAAATCGCTCGGTCTGTTCCTGAATGGGGAGGGCATTGCCGCCCCGGACCTTCGCGGACAGCGTGTGGTGGACGAAACCTTCTACCTCGCTTTCAATGCGCACCACGAAAGCGTGGATTTCCATCTGCCACCGAAGCGATGGGGGAAGTCCTGGCGTGTCGTTCTGGACACAACGCGTGGTTTCCTTGATGAGGAGAAGCCGGAGATCCACACAGCGGAGGATGTGCTGCAGGTCGAGGGCCGATCGGCCATTGTTCTCATCCACGAGGTTCAGGAAGAATGACGGGTATACGGTCCACCTACCGCGTCCAGCTCCATGCAGGCTTCGATTTTGAGGCGCTGTCGGAGATCGTGGATTACCTGGCGGAACTGGGCGTAAGCCATATCTATCTTTCCCCGGTGCTGCAGGCCCGAAAGGGAAGTGCCCACGGCTACGATGTCGTAAACCCCAAGGAAGTAAACCCCGAACTCGGCGGGATTGAAGGCTTCCGGCGGCTGCAGTCGCGGGCGCATGAGGCAGGCATGGGCCTGATCGTGGACATCGTCCCGAATCACATGGCCGTGGCGGGCCGGGAAAACCGTTGGTGGTGGGATGTGCTGGAGAACGGCCCGGCAAGCCGTTACGCGCATTATTTCGACATATCCTGGGAGAATCCCGACCCGCGCTTCGGCCAGAAGATCCTGCTCCCCGTTCTCGGGAATCACTACGGAAGGGTGCTCAAGGCGGGGGAGTTGACGGCTGCCCGACGTGGGCCGGAGTTCTATATTGAATACTTCGACCACGAATTCCCCGTCGCACCGGAGTCGCTTGCCGGCATATTCGAGGAGGCGGCACGCCGCTCCGGAAACGACGGACTGCATTTCCTTGCGGATATGCTTCGTGTCATGCCCTCGCCCCTCACGACCGACAAGCAGGACATCGAGCGCCGCCACCGCATGAAGTCCCAGCTGGGCGCCCTGCTCTCCCGCATGCTCGATTCCCAGGCAAGCCCCGAAGGGGTACTGGACGAAACCATCACCGAGCTGAATCAGGACGCCGAACGTCTACACGATTTCCTGGAGCGCCAGAACTACCGCCTCTCCTATTGGCGCGCCGCGAGCCGCGACCTCGGCTACCGCCGCTTCTTCGATGTCAACGACCTCATTGCACTGCGCATGGAAGATCCGCAGGTCTTCGAGGAGACTCACGAACTCGTGCTGGCGTGGCTTCGGTCAGGGGCAATTGATGGGCTGCGAATAGACCACCCGGACGGCCTTCACAATCCTCGCGAGTATTTCGAACGGCTGAGGGCCCGGTCTCCCGGCGCGTGGATCGTCGTGGAAAAGATACTACACCGCGGCGAGCAGCTACCCCCCGACTGGTCGGTGGATGGCACCACAGGGTACGAATTCCTGAACGACGCCGCGGAACTCCTCGTGGACCCGGAAGGGGAGGAGCCCCTCACTCGTCTCTACGAGAGCCTTACAGGCGAGTCGCAGACACTTGCCGAAGAGCAGTACGAGAAGAAGTACATGGCTGTCCGGGACCTGCTTGGGAGCGACCTTGAGCGCCTGGCCGAGCAACTGACCGAGATTTGTGCGGCCCGGCGCGAGTTCCGCGACTTTACACGCGAGGACCTCCGCGAGGCCATTACCGAGTTCGCTGTGGCACTTCCTGTCTACCGCACGTATATCGAGGCGGGGGAGGGGCGCTGCAGGACCGAGGATCGCCACATTATTGAGAATGCCGCCGCCTGGGTGTCCGAACGCCGCCCGGACCTAGACGAGGATCTCGTCACATTCGTGCGCGACCTGCTGTTGCTGCGCCACACGGGCCCGCTGGAAGGCGAATTCGTCATGCGGTTCCAGCAGTTCGCCGGGCCCGTCATGGCCAAAGGTGTAGAGGATACCGCCTTCTATACGTGGCTGCGTTTCCCGGCCCTGAACGAGGTCGGGGGCGATCCGTCCCTGTTTGGTATCACGCCGGAGGAGTTTCACCGAGGCCAGGAAAAGCACATGCGTGCTCATCCGCGCGCGATGCTTACAACCTCCACGCACGATACGAAGCGGAGCGAGGACGTCCGGGCGCGGCTTGCAGTCCTCTCGGAAATACCCGATCGGTGGGAGGAGGCGGTCCGCCGCTGGATGGGCGCCGTGCGGAAGAAGCGGCGTGCCGGAAACCTCGACCCGAAAACGCTCTACCTCCTGTTCCAAACCGCCATCGGTGCGTGGCCCATTGATGAGGAGCGCCTACATGACTATATGCTCAAGGCCACCCGCGAGGGGAAGGAGAAGACAACCTGGACACGGCCCGACGAGGCCTTCGAAGCAGCGCTGGATAAGACCATCAAGCGCCTTTTCGCCGACAAGGCGCTCCTCGCCGAAATCGGGGCCTTCCGAGATTCCATCGCGTCCGCCGCCAACAGCAACGCCCTGGCGCAGTTAACCCTCAAACTGACCTGCCCCGGCGTGCCGGACATCTATCAGGGCACCGAGCTCTGGAACTTGAGCCTTGTGGATCCGGACAACCGGCGCCCCGTGGACTATAAGCAGCGGCGCAACCTACTGAAGGATATACGCGAAGGCCGATCCGGTCTCTCCGAAGGATGGGAGGATGGCCTGCCGAAAATGCTTGTGCTGCATCGCCTGCTCAAGCTGCGCGCCGCGCGGCCCGAATGCTTTAAGGCAGAGGCTGGCTATACGCCGCTTTCGGCGGAGGGATCCCACGCGGATTGCCTCCTGGCTTTCGGCCGCGGGCCCGGCGTGCTCGTGTTTGTCCAGCGCCTCACGATGCGCCTGGCCGGCGGCTGGGGAGACACCAAGGTGCATGCTCCGGAAGGAACCTGGCGCGAGGTCTTCTCCGGCCGCACCATCAAGGGCGGCGATATCTCCCCCGGCGCCTTCTTCGAGCACTTTCCCGTGGCAGTCTTCGAATCCGCCGGCGAAGCTGTCTCTTCACAGGAGGAGAAAGCAACATGACCACACTGCGCGTCTGGGCACCGCTACCGCCCAGGGTCGAGTTGCAAATTAACGGCGATAGTCTTCCCATGAAGAAGGACGGTCGGGGATGGTGGTCCATTGAGGTGGACAGCCTCCCGCCCGGAATGCGGTACGGGTTCCTGCTCGATGGGGAAGGCCCCTTCCCACCTCCCCGTGCGCCACGGCTCCCCGACGGAGTCCACGGCCTTGCCGAGGCGGTGGATCACGCCGCCTTCCCCTGGCAGCACGGCGCATGGAGCCCTCCTCCGCTATCCACCGGGTCCATTATCTATGAACTGCACATCGGTACCTTCACGCCGGAGGGCACCTTTGATGCCGCCGCGGCGAGGCTGGATCACTTGATTGCCCTTGGCGTGACGCACGTGGAACTCATGCCGGTGAACAGCTTTTCCGGCGAGCGCGGCTGGGGATACGACGGCACTGGCCTGTTTGCCCCGCAGGAGAGCTACGGCGGCCCGGACGGGCTCAAGCGCCTCGTGGACGCCTGCCACGGCAAGGGACTCGCCGTGCTCCTGGACGTTGTCTATAATCACTTCGGCCCGGAAGGGAATTACCTCGGCAAGTTCGGCCCCTTTCTCACCGACAGGCATCGCACCGTCTGGGGGGACGCCGTCAACCTCGACGGGCCCGAGAGCGACGAAGTGCGGCGCTTCTTCGTGGACAACGCCCTCATGTGGCTTCGGGACTACCGGCTGGACGGCCTCCGTATAGACGCAGTCCATGCCTTCGAGGACCGCTCCGCCATACACTTCCTGGAGGAACTGCGAGTCGAGGTGGACCGGCTCGGCGACCGGCTGGGGCGGTGGTTCACCCTGATCGCGGAAAGTGATCTCAATGACCCGCGCATCATCCGCCCCAAAGCACTCGGCGGGTACGCAATGGACGCGCAATGGAGCGACGACTTCCACCACTGCCTGCACGCCATCCTCACCGGCGAGCGGAGCGGCTACTACACCGACTTCGGGCCGGTCTCCCAACTCGCAAAGTCCTTCCGGCAGGCATTCGTTTACGACGGGTGTTACTGCCCCAGCCGCGGCCGGCGCCATGGCGCCCCGTCCACCGGCCTCACTGGGTCGGGTTTCCTCGCATATATACAGAACCACGACCAGGTGGGCAACCGCGCCCGCGGGGACCGCATCAGCCACCTTGTCTCTCCCGAGAAGGCCCGGATCGCCGCCGCGCTCGTGCTGACTGCGCCCTTCGTCCCCATGCTCTTCATGGGCGAGGAATGGGCGGCCGGCACCCCATTTCTCTATTTCACAAACCACCAGGACGAAGCCCTCGGCCGCGCCGTCAGCAAGGGCAGACGGCAGGAGTTCTCCGCCTTCGGCTGGAACCCGGAGGATGTCCCCGACCCGCAGGATGCGCGGACCTTCGAACGCTCCCGCCTGGACTGGGCCGAGCCCGGCCGCCCCCCACACAGCGACATGCTCGAGTGGTACCGCACCCTGGCCACCCTGCGCCGCGAGCGCTACGACCTCCGCTCGCCGGACCTCTCCGCTGTCCAGACGCGGTTCGACGAGGGAGAGCAGTGGATTGCCATCCGGCGGGGGAGTCACCAGGTGGTGGCGAACTTCTCCACCGCACCCCGCCGGGTACCGCTTTTCGGCCAATGCGGGACCGCCCTTCTCGCGGGCTCGCAGGTTGACCAGGATGCCGTCCGGGGAGACAGGCTCCACGCGCCCCCTGAATCCGTGGCCATCCTGGGTCCGCCGGCCCCCAAGACCGCCGAGACTACCTGCTGACGCCCCCTCGGCCGGGAGCTTCCGAGGCCGTCCCCACCCTGACTCACGAGTCCGTCCCCCACGGGTAAACGCCCCCGCCCCGGGCCGCCTGAACGATTGATTGTGAAGGGTTTAGGTGGCACGCCCTGAGGGATTCGAACCCCCGACCTTCTGATCCGTAGTCAGACGCTCTGATCCAGCTGAGCTAAGGGCGCGCAATTGCCTGCGGAAGCGGGCTCCCGCCGCAACGGCACCCATTCACCCCGTCAACCCCCCTCGTGTCAAAGCGAAAGTGCGCCCGCCTGACTCGCCGCTCCCTTGCCCTTGCGGCAGGAGCGGGCCGCGCCTACCATCCTCGCTCGAAACGATTCGCAAGGCGAGGACATCACTTGGTACACCTTCTCTCCCGTTATCTGCTCCCAGTTCTGGCTTTTTGGCTGCTGTCGGGAGTCCAACACGCCATGGCGGAGACCTCCGCCGGGGACGAAGCTGCGTCCAGCCCTGTGGAGAAGGCCATGGCCATGCTGGAGGATGAGTCGCTCTCACCCGGGGAGCGCCGTGCCCGCATTCAGGCC
>SLOM01000221.1 GCA_007132505.1 Candidatus Sumerlaeota bacterium | reverse complement strand
TCACCTCGTCTCGCCATCGAAGAGCCTCTCTGTTCGAGTTTGTCACACCCGTAACAGAAGCAAAATCAGTGCTCTTCGATGGCAACCCCCAAACAAATACCGAACGGCTGAAAGATCAGGGAGGCCTTCCATTTCGGCCCCCGTTGCGTCGTAGCGGCGCGGCGTGAGTTCTGTGGAGGGGGAGCACGCAGGGGCGCCCGGACGCACAGGACGAGGTATGAGTTCAGGACAGTGGAGATCATCCGCTGAGGTCTCAGGCTCAACGAAATGGCGGGTTGCACCAAGAGGCCAAGAGGCTCATCCATCCCGCTGACGGGGCGGGCCTTAGAACGGGTCCGCGACGCCGCTCCCCTGCTGTCCCAGCAGGGCCTCCCTGTAGGCGGCGTAGTCGTGATGCAGCTCCACCGCATCGGGCTTGGGTGACTCGCGGCTCATGTAGTGCGCGTAGTCGAACGTGACCAGCCGTTCCCCATGCCGGGCAGCTACCCCCAGCGAGGCGGCCAGCTCCTCCATCGTCATGGGCCGGTAATCTCCGGCAGCCATGTGGGCGTTCTCCACGTCGGTCCAGTATTGCTTGCCGTGCTCATGGGCCAGCTCGCGTGCCCAGCGCTGGGCCATGTCCGTGTGCTCCAGGTTGGAGAGCCGCGTCCCGACGCCATCAATGACCATCCAGACATCCACGGCGTCGAGCTGCTCAACCCACGGGCGCCAGAACGCGTCCAGGTATTCCTCGCTGGCAGGCGAGAGCACCCCGTTCCGGGGTTCAAGATAGAGGCCGATGCACTTCACAATGCCGAGGTCAGGCTTCGTTTCGAGGACCACCTCGATCGTCTCCGCGGTGGCGTCTATCATGAGCTGGGGGTCGGCCCCCGCAGCGTGCAGGTCCGCCGGGTTGGGTTCGTTGGGGGTGTACCACCCCACGAAGGCCGGGGAGTCCTTGAAACGCTCGATGACGGCGCGCCGGTAGTCCATCGTCTCTTCCGAGGTCCAGATGGCGATGTTCTCCTCGTAGTTCTCGTGCCGGGGAAGCGGCATGAGCAGGCCGCCAAGGATGACCCGCACGCCGTGCTCCTCCGCAGCTTCCATGATGGCGCCGATGGGGTCCTTCCCCTCCAGGGCCGGGTGCAGGGGCAGATTCGTGCCGTGCACGTAAGCGTAGTACGTTCCGGCGTCGTGGTCGTACTGGGAGGCGGTGTACTGGACGATGATGATGTCCATGCCGAGTTCGGTCATGTGGGCGACCTCGGCGGCGTGCTGCTCGTCGGTGAGCTGGCCGGAGAGGCCGGGGCCCACCTGCCAGAAGCCTCCGTCGAGGAGCGGCAGGCGTTCCTCATTCGGGAGCGGGGCGGGGAACTGCGCCGGAAGACCGCCGGTGAGGGCGAGAAGCACGAGGGCTGGCAGAAGACGGGTCATGGCGGGGCTCTTTCGGGCGGGGAGATTGCCGTCGTTGAGCACTCTGCCCGCGAAAGCGAAAGCGGCGCAACCCGCTTGGGGCCGCGCCGCTTTCGTGGATTCTCAGTTTGGCCGTGTGGCCGGGCGATCAGTGAAGGATGGTCCAATCCTCGACGGAGGTCGGAAGCTCCTTGCGGTAGACGGCGACCTGATTGCCGAACTGCGCCACGAAAAGGAGGTCGTACTGGGCGCCACTGTCGGGGTCTTCAGCCGCGTGGAATGCCGCAATACCGGAAGTTTGGACCAGGTTTACGGCCGGGTCGCCCCACTGCGTGATCGTCTGGGCGATTTCCTCTTCGACCGGATCCCATACGTAGACGGCGGACGCGTCGTCGTTTACGTTCCCGAAGATCACGGTGTCGTCGGCGGCGAAGTAAGTCAGAGTCGGCCGGACACTGAAGCTCTGCGGGTTGCTCTCGGGGAGGCCCGGGGTCAGGTTCACAGAGTTCGTGTAGCCAGAGAGATCCGTGGCCGAGCCGCCCGTGATCAGCCAGAGCCGGCTGGTAACGTTGCCGTAGATTTCGTCGTCGCCACCATCAATCGGGCGCACAACGATGTCACGAAGGAAGTTTCCGGTCGCACTGTCCGCCACCTGAACGGCCTCAGCGCCGGTTGCTGCATCAATCGAATAGAGAACGCCGCCGAAGGTGGTGGCAATCAACGTCGCCTCGTCGGATGTCAGCGTGATGCCGGTGAACCGGATTTCGTTCGGAAGCGTCAGGACACCGTTAGTGCCGAAGTCGGTCACGGGATTGCCCGCTGCGTCGAACTTGAGAACTTCGCCGGGGTTCTCCCCGTTCCATTCACCGGAGAGGTAGACATTGTCATCTGAATCAATGGCGATGCCCTGAAAGCCGTTGGCGAGGTCGTTGTTCTGGTAAAGGATGGAGTAAGTCGGCTCGTCACCGTCAAACAGGGCGCCAATGGCGTCCGTGGACTTGTGAACGATCTGTATCGGCGCGGCAGTCTGGGACAGGTAGAGGGTGCCTTGGGAGTCCGCCGCCATGCGGATGATCCCCGAGGAACTCTCAGGTGTGGTGAAGCTCGTCCAGTACTCCCACTCCCCATTCTGGGCGTGGGTGGTGGCGGGCAGCGCCAAAGCGATGGCGGCTGCGACCGATGCGGCAACGAGTGCGAAACGTGTTTTCACTGAGGGCGTCCTCCTGCTTGTAGGAGAAATGATTGCTTGCGGATTAGTGCAAGCTTTACTTAACGAATGAAGTAAAGGCGGCACCCGCGCCCGTCGTCAAGCCCTATTGGACCAAGCTCCACAAATTCTTCCGCCCCTCCGGGCCCTGAAAGTGAAGGCGGCGTGACCCGCTTGGAGCCACGCCGCCTTCAGGAGAGGAGGGGAGGAAGGGAGGATGAAGCTTAGTGAAGCACGTCCCAGTCAGGCACGCTGACTTCGAGCGCCTTGCGGTAGACGGCCAGTGCGGTGCCGTTCTGCGAGACGAACAGCAGGTCGTAGAGCGTCCCGTCGTCCGGGTCCTCGACGGCGTGAAGGGCTGTAACGCCAGTCGCCTCATTCAGGGGCGTACCGGTGCCGAATTCGGTGATGGTCTGGACGATTTCGTCCTCCACCGGGTCGTACACATGCACGCCGCTGTCAATGTTGCTGAAGATGATGACATCGTCCGCGGCAAAGTAGCTGACGCTATACCGAATGGCCCAACCCGGATCACCTTCGTCAAGGCCGGGCGTCAGCGCCTCGACCTGATCATATCCGCTGATGTCGGTGGCTGAGCCGCCGGTCACGCGGTAGAGCCGTCCGCTTCGGTTGAGGTACAGTTCGTCGTCGCCACCGTCCACGGGACGGACGGCGATGTCGCGGGTGACGCCGCCGGCTTCGGTGTCCACTTCCTCGACCAACTCTGCGCCGGTTGCCGCGTCCACCGAGTAGAGCAAGCCGGCTGTACCGTGGACTATGAGGGTGGCTTCGTCGCTTGTCAGGGCGGCGCCGACCAGGCGCACGTCCAGCCCACCGGCCAGAAGCCCATTGTCGCCGAAATCAGTGACCAAATCGCCATCGGCGTCAAACTTGGCGACGACGGCTTCCTGGCCTTCGGTCCCGTCACCGTCCGCAACGGCGTAGACGTTGTCGTCGGAGTCCACGGCGAGGCCCATCATGCCGTTCACGGCGTCCTCGTCGGTGAAGAGGGTCTCGAAGGTGGGTTGCTCGCCGGCGAACAGCTGGTCAATGGCATCCACGGACTTGTAGAGACGGGAGGGGCCCGAACGGGTCAGGTACATGTTGTCCTGGGAGTCGAACGCCATGCGGAGGACGCCCGCTGATTCTTCAGGCGTGGTGAAGCTGGTCCAGAATTCCCACTCGCCGTTCTGGGCGTGGGTTGTTGCGGGAAGGCTCAGAGCGACGGCGACGGCTGCCGCTGCCGCGAGGCCTGCAAACTGTCTCTTCATGATGGGTTCCTCCATCCGGTTTTGGGGTGCGCCTGCGGTCCATATTTGGCAGGCCTTTTCTTTATGCTCGTAATAATTGGAGCATCAGCCGCGCGCCGGTCAACCCTTTTCGGGCCGTTTCTGCCGTTTTTTCCCCGAAGACCCGCCAGCCGGCCGCAAGCGCCCCGTTTTTCCGATTGGCATTCGGCGCCCTGAGGCCCCAAAACCCTCTCCCCGGAGGCATCCGCACCGCACCGGGAAAGATTCACCGCCCGGCCGGGCCCAGCAGGCCCCGCCGCCAGGGCGGGGAAAGGTTCCCCACACACTTGAGCACCACCGCCACGACCTTCCCCTTCAGCCGCAAGGCCCAGCGCACCGGCGATTCCCCCATCGCCTGGCTCATGCGCAAGACGATCGAGGACCCGGAGATTCTCTCCCTCGCCGCCGGCTTCGTTGATACGGGGACGCTGCCGAACGACCTGGTCCGGGAGGCCATGGAGAAGGTCTTTGCCGAGCCGCGCACCGGGCGCGACGCCCTGCAGTACGGGACGACCCCGGGCTACCTGCCCCTGCGCCAGACGGTCGCCCGCCGGCTTGGCGAGCAGGGACTCGGGCAGGTGGACCCCGACTGCCTGGCGATCACCAACGGCGGCCAGCAGGGCCTCTACACGGTGACCGAGGCGATGGTGGACGCGGGGGACATCGTCCTCGTGGAGGACCCCACCTACTTCGTCTATATGGACGTGCTGAAGTCTGCCGGGGCGAGAGTCCTCGGCGTGACAACCGACGACGAGGGCATGACCCCGGACGGGCTGCGGGACCGCCTGCGCGAGCTTCACGAGACCGGCCAGCGCGAACGCCTCCGCATCCTCTACCTGATGAGCTATTACTCGAACCCGAAGGGCTCGAACATGTCGGCCCGGCGCCGGCGCGAACTGTACGACGTCTATCTGGAGGAAATCGGCAAGGGGCCCATGTTCCTCATCATCGAGGACGCGTGCTACCGGGACCTGACCCTGGAGGGCGAGCCGGAGCCCTACATGAAGGAGTTCGACAAGGGGAATGAGCACATCTACCTGACCGGGACCTTCAGCAAGGCGCTGGCGCCGGGACTGCGGCTCGGGTGGAGCTACATGCCCCCGGATATCCACGCAGCGCTCTGCCGCCAGAAGGCCAACCAGGACTTCGGCTCCTCGAACATGAACCAGCGCATCCTCCTGGAGATGCTGGAGGCGGGGAGCTACGAGGTGGCTTCAGCCCGCTTCCGGGAACGCTACCTGGTCAAGCGCGATGCCCTGGTGAACGCGCTGCGGGAGCACTGGCCCGCAGAGACGGAGATCCTCCACCCCAAGGGTGGCCTCTACGTGTGGGCACGCCTGCCCGAAGTGGACAACGACCCGGGTTCGCCCTTCTTCAACGCGGTGCTCGACGAGAAGGTGCTCTACGTGCCGGGGTATTACTGCTTCTGCGAAGAGACCCAGGAGCCCAAGCCGAAGGACCAGATGCGGCTTTGCTACGGGGTCATTGACCTTGAGCCCATGACCGAGGCCGTGCGCCGTATGGGACGGGTGGCGGACAGGTTCCTGAAGGGAGGCTGACCGCCGCCGCAGGAATCCGCATGGATAGTACAACGCCCCGGGAGCCCGAATGGACCGGCTGATCTCCGTATTCCAGACACTGACGAGCCGGGACCTTGTGGACATCCTGGCGGTGTCACTGGTGTTTTACGCCATCCTGATGCTGCTGCGGGAGTCACGCTCCTTCACGGCGCTGCGGGGGCTGGTGGCACTGCTCGTTTTCGGCGTCCTGGTCTGGGTGTTTGCGCGGGTCGGCGGGCTGGTGGCCACAACGCGCCTCCTGCAGGAATCCATGACGCTGATCGTCATCGTCTTCGTGATCCTGTTCCAGAACGAGCTGAAGAAATCGCTGACGGATTTCGGCCAAGCCTCCGTCTTCCGCCTGTTCCTCCAACCCGAGCGCTTCGAGCCCGAGGAGATCATCAAGGCTGTGGTGCGCATGTCCGAACGGCGCATCGGGGCGCTGATCGCGATCGAACGGCGCGACAGCCTGCGCCCTTACATCGAGGTGGGGACGGCGCTGGACGCGGCGGTCTCCGCGGAGCTGCTGCGCACGGTGTTTGCCCTCCAGACGCCGCTGCACGACGGGGCGGTGATCATCCGCAACAACCGCATCGCGGCGGCCGGGTGCCTCCTTCCGCTGAGTGAAAACCCGAAGCTCCCCAAGGACCTCGGCACGCGCCACCGCGCCGCCCTCGGCCTGACGGAGGAGACGGACGCCGTGGCCATTGTCTGCTCCGAGGAGACAGGCATCATCTCCCTGGCGCACGACGGGGTCCTCGAGCGCAACGAGACTGCGGAATCACTCCGCCAGAAACTCAAGAAACTCCTCCAGTACGACCTGGACGACGAGGACTAGGGGCACCGTGGCACAGAGAACGGTCATTTCCCAAGTGGTCCTGATTCTGGCCGCCCTGATCTGCGGAACAGGCGTCTGGCTGGTTGTGCAGCTCACCGAGACGAGCGAGGTGACTCTTGGTGTGGACGTGCTGCCTGCGGGCGTGGACCCGGAAGTGGAACTGCATTACGAGCCCCGGCAGGTTCAGGTGCGGTTCTCCTACCCCGCCGCCGAAGCCCTCAAGATGCGGTCGGACAACTTCTTCGTGGAGGTGGACTTCTCCGACCTGAAGCATCGCATCGGCCGGCGGCTGGAGGACACGGGGGACCGGACACTTTCCCGCGACATGGTGCGCGACACGGTGGACGCACGGGCGCTGAACATCCAGCCCGTGGACCTGCTGACCCCGCAGGTGAGCTGGGAGGCGCGGCTGCGGCACGCCCCCGCCAAGATCCGGCCCGTGGTGACGGGGGAGCCGGCCTCCGGCTATACGTTCGACCCGGAGGATGCCGTCATTGACGGGCCCGCGGAGATGACCGTCCTCCTGACCACCGAGCGCGAGGAGGAGTTCCAGGCCTCGGAGGAGGACCATCTCGAGCTGGAGACGGAGCCACTCGACGTGACGGACCGCTCCGGCCTCGTTCGCGAAAGCGTGCAGGTCATCTTCCCCGAGGGGGTGAGCCCCCTGCCGGGCGAGGAGAACCGCGCCCGGACGGTCGTGGTGGACATCGTGGAGGCGACGGCCACGCGCCGGCTCTCCGGCGTGCCGGTGCAATACGAGTTCGTCTATGCAGGTGAGGGACTGCGCGCCGAACTCGATCCCCCCGAGGTGGATGTGCTGGTGACCGGCCGCACGAGCGCAGTGGAACAACTCACCGCGGAAGACATCGCCTTCAGCCTTTACGGCGTGTCAGAACAGCCGGGAGAGAGCCGGGAAGTGGCAGTGGAGACGCGCATCCTTGATACCGGGTTGCGCCCCCTGATTTACCGGGTAGAAACAGAGCCGCAAACGGTGCTGGTCCGCATCCTTCCGGAAAACGGGGAAGAGCCGGAACAGGAAGGCAACACCGGAACCCCCTGAGAACATCAAGACCCCCTCCGGGAACGAAAAGAACATGGTGAACCTTTGCGTGAACATTGATCACGTGGCAACAGTCCGCAACGCGCGCGGCGAGACGGAGCCGGACCCGCTGCACGCTGCGATGCTGTGCGAGCTGGCCGGAGCCACTGGCATCACCTTCCACCTGCGGGAGGACCGCCGGCACATCTGCGACGAGGACGCCCTCGCGCTCCGCCGCGTGACCAAGGGGCTCCTGAACATGGAGATGGCGGACACGCCGGAGATGGTCAAGATCGCCCTGCGCGTCCGCCCCGACCAGGTGACCCTCGTCCCCGAAAAGCGCGAGGAGCTCACCACGGAGGGTGGCCTGGACGTCGCCGGACAGCTTGATTCGCTTGCAAAGACGACGAAGAAACTCCGGCGCGCAGGCATCACCGTCAGCATGTTCATCAACCCGGACCAGGAGCAGGTGCGGGCCACACGGGACTGCGCCGCCACCCACGTGGAACTGCACACCGGGCGATACGCCCAGCATTTCGACCGCGAGCGCCGGAAGGCCTTCGAGGAACTGGAACGGCTGGAGGCCGCCGCGCTCGTGGCCCACGGCGAAGGACTCGTGGTGAACGCCGGCCACGGGCTGAACTACCGCAACACCACGCACGTGGCCCGGTTGCCGTTCCTGAACGAACTGAACATCGGCCACGCCATCGTTGGCCGGGCGATCTTCCACGGTCTGGACGTTGCAGTGCGGGACATGATCGCCATCATCCGCGAGGCGGAACAGGTGCTCGAGCACGACGAATAGAAGGAAAGGGCTCCTCCGGCAGGCTTCCATGCGCATTCTCTACATCTGCGGGGACCACGGAATCCCGGCTTTCGGCCGCAAGGGCGCGTCCACCCACATGCGGGAGATCATCGCAGGCTTCCGCAAGCATGGCCATGAGGTCATGCTCGCCGCCGCGGACACGGGAGGCGACCGCCGGCCCGACGAGAAAGATCTCCAGGCGGTCAGGCTGCCAGCGCCACGCTCACGCCTGCTCGGGTTCGACGGCCGTTACCTGCTGGCGAGCTGGCGGGCCCGCTCCGTGCTCCGCCGCGCCGTGCAGTCCTTCCGCCCGGACGCCCTTTACGAGCGATTCGCGCTCTACTTTACCGCCGGGGACTGGCTCGCCCGCCGCACCGGCCTGCCCCGCATCCTCGAGGTGAACGCCCTCCTGTCCGAGGAGCAGCGCAACCGCCTTCACTACCCGCAATGGGCGCTCAGGACGGAACTGAACGTCATACGCCGTGCGGAGGCCATTGCCTCCATTTCCCGGCACATGATCGAGGTGCTGGCCAGCCACGGCGTTGACCCGGCGAAGGCCCGCCCGTTCTCCATGGCAGTCAACCCGGAGCGCTTCCTTCCGGCACCGGATCCGATGAAGCGGCGGGCCGAGCTGGGCTGGAACGGCAACGAGATGGTGCTCGGCTACGTGGGCTCCATGAACGTCTATCACCAGGCGGACTGGTTCATGGACCTTGCGGAGAAGATGCTGCGCCGGGGCGAGGAAGCCGTGCGGTTCCTGGTGGTCGGCGGCAGCGCCAACAAGGTGGAACGGCATCGCGGCCGCCTGGTGCGGTGGGCCGAGCAGGGACGGGTGCATTTTACTGGGAGCGTCCCCCAAGCCGAACTGGGAGAGTGGATTTCCGCCATGGACGCGGTGCTGATCCCGGGTGCCTCGCCCCAGTCCACCCCGACGAAGATCTTCGAATCAGCCGCCATCGGCAAGCCGATCATTCTCCCGGCCACGGAGCCGATCCGGGAGATATGCGGCGACGATGCTCCGTACCTCTTCCCGCCCCATGACTTTTCCGCCTTCGAGGGCCGCGTGCGTGAGTTCCTCGCCAAACCGGAGCGCTTCCAGGAACCCGCAAGGAAGCTCCACCAGCGGGTCCTCAACGACTATACGTGGGACCGGCACGCCCGCGAGCTGGCGGAGTGGCTCAGGGCACTTCAGAAAAAACGGAACGGACGGAAGGCCTGATGGCTCCCGCCAGCAGCAAGCGCCGCATCGTCCTGACCGCCATACAGGTGGCGGGAGGGATCGGCACCGCCGCGCTGATGGGGTACTTCCTGAGCGTCGGGACCATGGAAAGCCGGCTGACGTACCTGCTCGTCTTCGTCCTCGGCTTTCTGAACCCGCTGTGGGCGTTCTACGGTCTGGCGCTGCTCGGCCCGCTCTGTCTCCTTGATCAGGGCAAGGGCCACATCCTGGCCGTGCTGGAGGTTCTCCCCCTCGGCATGATTGCCGGTGAACTCTGGCGTCTGCGGAGCTCCGCGCCACCGCCGGGCGACGGGTTCGAGGAGTTGGAACGGCACCGCGCCCCACCGCCACTTCGCCATGGCCCCTGGCCCGGACTGCTGGCCGGTCTCTTCTTACTGCTCACCGCCTCCTCGCTCGTGGGTTGGCAACTGGTGCTCTTCAAGCAGTACGCCAGTCCACCACCGGTGCCGGGTTGGCTGGAACGGCTTGGCGTGATCTTCTACGGAGCGGCGACGCACCCGGAGTGGTCCATCAAGTCCCTATGGAACTGGGGCACGGGCATCGCCCTGGCGCTCATCCTGGCGCAGCGGGCAACGCCGGTGGCGATCGCGCGGTTCCTGAAGCTCGGCGCCATCGGACTCACGGCAGCCTGCTTCATGAGTCTCTTGGACTACCTCGGAGCGATTTCGCTCACGCATATCCGCGCCGTGAATCCGGACCCGCTCCAGTTCGGGCGGATGCAGGGACTGGCCGGGCACCCGGGCTGGTTCGCCCAGTGGATCGTGCTCTTCTGGCCCGGTATCTTCCTGTGGTGGGAGGACGGACGGACGAAGCGCAACACGCTGCTCGTGGCAGCGGCAGCGCTGGTGGCGGTGGCGCTTGTTCTCGCGGCGGCACGGGCGGCATGGCTCGGGGTGGGCGTGGCGGCAGCCCTCGCCATTGTCTATATCGTGAGGCGTGACCCCTCGCGGCGCCGGCCGCTGCTCCTTGCCGGAGGTGCCGCGGCGCTTGTGCTGCTGGCCGTGGGAGTCTTCGCGGGGGAGGCCGTCCTGGACCGGATGAGCCACCTTCTCCGCGCGCAGGACAGGGCCAACTACTACATCACGACGCTCTTCTTCCTGCGGGAGTACCCCCTCGGGCTGGGGCTCGGGCTTCACGCCACCTTCTACGACTGGATCATCACGCCGTTCTTCCGGTGGGCACAGCACGACCACGTGACGGCGCACTCACTCTGGCTGCACACGCTGGCGGAGAACGGCCCCGTCGTGCCGGTTGTCCTGGCGGGCATTGTGGCGCTCGCCGCGCTGGATATACGCCGGGGCTGGAAGCGCGCCGCGGAGCGCGACCGGGCGATCCTGCTGGCCGCGGCCCTGGCGCTTGGCGGCATCCTTGTCGTGGGGTTCGCTCAATACATCCTGTACATACGCGTGGTGGAGCTCACAATCTGGGGGCTGGCCGGCTGCCTGATCGGCTGGATGAGACGGGTGGGCTTCCGGAGCGCGGACGAGTTGGGCGAGTGGTGGTCACCGAGGCTCCTTCTGGTGCTCGCGGCGGCGGCGGTCCTGACCGCATCCTTCCAGGCACGCCGCATCTATACGCACACGTTCCCTCCCTACATGGAACGCAACTGGGAGGACCGGACGCTGCAGTTCTGGACCGGCGGAGAGTGGTGGACGCCCGTCAACCCGGACGTGGACACGGTCCGGTTCTCCCTCTATCGCGGACCCCTCCCCGGCATTGTTCATATAGACTGGCCCGACGGGACAAGCGAGACCGTCCGGTTCGACGCAGAGGAATCCAGGCATTTCGAGTTCCGCCAGGAAGCCCGTCCGGCGAACTGGACCGAGCATCCGCCCAAGCTGCGGTTGCGCGTCCGCCCGGACTGGGTTCCGGCGAATGTGCTGCCGGGTTCGCAGGACCAGCGCCGCCTTGGTGTCTATATGTCCGGCCTGCGGTTCGAGTCCGCCATCCGGGAGGAAGAGGGGCTGCCGCTCCTTCGCTACTGAGCCCCGGCATGAATCACGCGGACGATTTCCGCGGCGAGTGACCGCCATTCCTCGTGCGCACCCGTGAGGGAGGCGTTGGTCAGCAGGACAGCGACAAGCGAACGCTCCGTGTCCACCCAGAGCAGACAGCCCGTATAGCCGGTCTGGACGAAGAACCGGCCGGGACGCGCGCCCTCCGGAGCCCACGGCCGCCCCGTGGGGGAAACCAGACCTCCCTCGGAAACGTACAGACGCCGGCCGCTCCCGGAATCGCGGCGCTCCGTGACACCACCGAAAAGCATCTCCCGCAGGTGGGCGCGTTCCCCGTCATCGCCGGGATCCAGCACACCAGCGAAGTGCCCCGCCACGGCATCCGCGCTCGCGAAGAGACCGCTGTGGAGGGGCGGAATCCCGAACCGGGAAACCATCAGATCGGCCAGCGGATCATACGGCCGCCCCCGGAGCACCGCACCGGCCCGTGTCCGGCCCGAAGGCACAACCCGGCTCTGTGCACCCGGATGGAAGGCGATGGCCTCGGAGCCGGCGATCCCTTGGAGCCGCTCTTCGAGCACCTCCGCGGGCCTGTCGAGACTATGGGCAAAGGCAAGCGACAGGACCGCATAAGCGGTGTTGCTATACGTATAGACATCTTGATCAGGTGGCTCAATCGTGCGCAGGCGCCTTTCGCCCGCCTCCTGAGTGTCCCGGCGATCAAAATAAACCGCGGCCTCCAGCAGGGGCTCGAAGTGCTCCTCATCATCCCATCCGGTGCGGTGCGCAAGGATCCATGCAGACTGCTCCGTCCATTCGCCGCGATCCTCGAGCGCCATCGCTGCGACCGGCCCCGCAAGCGGCTTTGTCAGCGAGCCGGTGTCATACAGAGCGTTCACACCCTGAGCCGTCCCGAACGCCCGGAGATAGACAGGCGTACCCTCCCGGTACACGGAGAGCACCCCGCCCGGAATGCTGGTACGTGTGTGCGCTTCGCGCAGGCGCTCGTCCAGCAGCCGGAAAGTGCCACGCTCGAAGCCCGCAGTCTCCTCCCGCGCCATGCCGCCCGGACCGGTGAGCGGAGACCGTGCGCAGGAGGCCGCAAACACGAGCACGAGAAAAAACAATATGGATGCGGGGGCTCTATACTGCACGGGAGGGGAACCGGAGCCGCAGCCAGGGCTCGATCCGGTCATACACCTCGCCGGCGTCAAGACCGGAGAGACAGGCCAGATGATCCTTGCCGTGAAGGGGGCAGGTGCGTTTACGGCAGGGAACGCAGGCCAAATCCTCACGCTGGACGTATATACCGGCAGGGTTTGGCCCGTGAGCCGGCCAAGGGCAGTTGCGTGAGCCATCCGTCGCGCCAAAAATGGTGATGACGGGAACTCCGAGCAGTCCGGCCATGTGCGCCGGGCCGGTGTCCCCGCTCAGGAACAACGAGCAGAGCGAGATCAACACGGCCGACTCGCGCACCGTTGTGGGCGGAGCCGGGATGGCGCCATGGTCCCTGAGCCTCTCCACAATGCTGTCCCGCAATGGTTCCTCCCCCGGCCCCCAGAAGGCGAGCGGACGGAACCCCGTATAGTCGCAGAGCCGCTGCGTAAGGGAAGCATACCGGTCCGCGCCCCAGAGCTTGCTCGCGAAACCCGCCCCCGCATTCACGCCGAGCAGCGGTTCGCCGCCCCAGCCGGCCTGCTCCAACCGCGCCCGGAGGGCATCCTGTTCCTCGCTGCGTATGGACATGCTTCCGCGGGGCGGGTTGGCGGGCGGTTCCAGCCCGAGCCCCTCCAAGAGCCGCAGATTCTGCTGTACGACATGCCGGTCCCCGGCGCGCGGGCGAATCCGGCGCGTCATGAACAGCCCGTTGCCCTCCCGCGAGTTCTCGCCCCGGAAGCCGACACGCAGCCGCGCACCGGACAGCCGGGACGCAAGGCCGCTCTTGAAGATGCCCTGCAGGTCCACCGTGGCGTCCCATCCGTCCTTCCGCAGACGCCGGAAGAACGGGACAGCCTCGCGGGAGAGCATCAGGCTTCCGCCGCGTCGCCAGCGCTTCTTCGGTATTGTATAGACGGTGTCGAGCTCCGGGTGGCTTTCCAGCAGCGGCGCCGGCAACTCCTCCAAGAGCCACCCAATCCGCGCCTCCGGCAGCAGGCGGCGCAGTGCCTCCAGGAGCGGCAGTGCATGGATCACGTCGCCAATCGCGGAGAGCCGGATGATGAGAACTGAGCGCAGCGGAGTCATTCAGAGCAGGTCCTGCGGATCAACGTCAATGGCCAGGCGGGTCGTGGAACCCAATCGCCATTGTGGGTCGGCCAGGGCGGCGCGGAGCAACCGGACAATGGCCGGAGTCGTGGCGGCCCGGAGCAGCAGGCGCTGGCGGCAGCGGCCCGCAATGCGTTCGATCGGCGCGGGACGCGGCCCCAGCACCGCGATGCCGGCGTGCCGGTCCTTGTGGCCAAGGCGCCGGAGGATCCCGGAAAGCCGGCGGGCGGCATCCTCCGCCCGCTGCAGATTCTCGTCCGAGAGCGTCACAGCAACAAGCCGGTGCCAGGGCGGAAAGGCCATCCTCCGCCGGCGGGCCATTTCCATGTCGTAGAACCCGGTATAGTCATGTTCCGCCGCCATGCGGACGGCTGCGTGGTGCGGCATGTACGTCTGCACGAGCACCTCCCCCGGGTTCGTCCTCCCCGTCCGTCCGGCCACCTGCATCAGGAGGGAGAAGGTGCGCTCCTCCGCCCGGAAGTCCGGGACGAACAATCCCACGTCCGCCAGCACGACACCCACCAGCGTCACGCGCTCCAGGTGAAGCCCCTTCGCGATCATCTGCGTACCGAGGATGATCTGGGCCTCCCCGGAGACCATGCGTTGCCAGGCCTTGAGGAACCCCTGCCGGCCACCGGCGGAGTCCTGGTCCAAACGGAGGATGTCCGCCTCCGGATAGACACGGCGCAGGGCCTCCTCGATGCGCTGGGTGCCGCTGCCGACGGGAGTCAGGCTCGTCTCGCCGCACTTGGGACACGCCGCTGGATAGTCGTACAGACGGCTGCAGAAATGGCACTTCAGGAAGGCATCCTCCGCGGCGAGCGGCCCAGGAAACAGCTCTGGCTCGTCCGGCACGCGCCGCCCCCGCCCGGAGCGGCGATGGATCGTCAGAACGATGTCGTCCTCGTCGCAACGCGCCACCCACTTGCAGGACGGGCAGAGAAGGAAGTTCGAGAAGCCACGCCGGTTGAGGAAGAGCAGGCTCTGCTCGCCCCGCTCCAGACGCTCGCGAATGGCCGATTGGAGATCCGGCGACAGCATCGTCAGCCGGGTGGGATCCGCTTTCGTGACGTCGGCCATGGAAACGAGCCGCACGGGCGGAAGCATCAACCCGGCCGGCCGCGTGCGCAGTTCCAGCAACCGGTACTTCCCCGACAGCGCATTGTGCATGGACTCGAAGCTCGGAGTGGCGCTGCCCAGCACCACCGGCACGCCGAGCCGCTTCGCCCGCATGATGGACACGTCCCGCGCATGGTAACGTGGTGCATCGCTCTGCTTGTAACTTGACTCGTGCTCCTCGTCTATTACGACAAGACCAAGCCTCGGGAGCGGCACGAACGTGGCCGACCGCGCCCCGATCACGAGCCGGATGTGCCCGCGGATGATCTTCTCGTGGAGGACACGCTTCTCCCGCCGGCTGAGCTGCGAGTGAAACACCCCGATCTCCTGGCGAAAGCGGCTGGAGAACCGGGCCACGGTCTGCGGGGTCAAGGCGATCTCGGGCACAAGACAGAGCGCCGTGCCCCCGTGGTCCATCACCTCCTGGATGAGGCGGAGATAGACCTCCGTCTTGCCGCTGCCGGTGACGCCATGGAGCAGATAGACAGCGAATTCCGGCTTCTGTACGGCAGGCAGGATGGCCTCGAGAGCGGTGCGCTGGTCCGGGAGCAGTTCCGGCGGTTCGTCCGCGGGCGGGGGTGCCGGACCGGCGGGCAGTTCGGCGGGGATTTCCTCCACCGCGCCGGACTCCTGCATCCTGCGGAGCGTGGCGGTGGTCGTCTTTACGGCTGCGGCCAGATCCGCCATGGGGAGGGGCCCGAGCGCGCTGTCCGCCAGTGTGGCCGCCACGGTGCGCTGGCGCGGGGTAAGCGTGACATCGCGCCAGCCCTCGGCGACGCGGTAAAGCATCCGCCGCGGCAGGCAGGTGTCGGAAAAACCAATGACGGAAGCCGCGGCAAGCGCTTCGCCCCATGAACAGCAGTAGTAATCCGCCATCCAGCGGGTGAGCCGCAGGATCTCCTCCGTGATCGCATACCCGTCCGCCACGCGGCGCCGCAGCGGCCGGAGCCGGATGCCCGGATCCACGCGCGAACGATCCTCCAGGGCCACGACGCAACCCGTGTCCCGCCGCGGGCCGATGGGGACCTCCACCAGGTGCCCCGGAGCGAGCTGGCCCTGCAGTTCCTCCGGGATGCTGTAGGAGAGCGCCTTCCCGAACGGACGGTTCAGAACAACGGAGGCAACGGAACCCGGACGCGTCACGGGCGGTCACCCTCCAACAGGTCCTGCTGCTCGGCCCGGCGCCGGGTCTTCTCCTCCGTGAACCGGCGGGCGGCGGCGCACACCTCCCGCGCCAGTCCGCCGCCGTGGCATTCGTCAGCCGTATAGACACGTGCACCGTTGCGTGCGGCAACACCGCGCTGCAGGCGGACAAGGCCCGCTGAGGAGCCCTCCGGTGCCTCCAGCACGAAGACCGGCCGGCCCGTCCGCAGGGCAAACGATGCGCAGTGGTATGTCCCGCTATCCGGCTTCGCCTCCCCCACCACGACCGCACAGGCCAGCGCCGCAATCAGGCGATTGCGGATGACGGGGGTCTGGCGCGTGGGAGCCTGTCCGGGAGAGAACGGCGAGAGAAGAAGCGCCCGTTCCGGCTCCTCCCAGAGCATGCTCCGGCCGCCGGGGCTCCGCGCGCCCGGGAACCCGAGGCCAAAAGGCAGGCAGCCGATGGTGCACCCTCCGGCCTCAAGGGCCGCACGGTGCGCCATGAGGTCGGTCCCCGCGGCGGCACCGCTCACGATCGTGGCGCCTTCAGCGGTGAGGCAGGTGCAGAGCGCCTCCATGGCAACGAGCGCCCGCTCCGAGGGCTTCCGCGTGCCGATGGCAGCCACGCGCAGCGGCCGGGCGGCAAGACGCTCCTCACCGGCCCACCAAGCGCGGTCCCCCACGCCGGCCTCCAGCCACGGGTCCAGAAGACACGCGGGGAAGTCATCCTCGTGCACGTGCCGCGACAGAAAACGGGAATCCTTGTTCATCGCGGGAGAGGCGGAGCGAGTCTCCTCAAAACGGAACGGCACCCGGAGAGGGGTGCCGTTCGCGTCTTTCGGTCTGAGGTGCGGCGGAGATCAGTAGCGAACATCAACCTTCCGGAGGCTGATCTCGTGCAGGTACAGCGTGGCATCCGAATCCGTGTCGTCCATGAAGTCAATCAAGTCGAAGGCGAAGCGCACGCCCTGCTTGGCAATTTCCTCATTGGACGGGCGGTAGAAGAGGTAGTACTCGCGCCCGGCCACCGTGGCGGGAGGGTTGCCCGCGGAGGCCTGCACACCGGCCACCACCTTCATCACGGCCTGGTCGCTGCCGCCGGACATCAGCCGGAGCCGGAAGTGCGGTACGCGCTTCGGATCGGCCTGATCGCTTCCCACACGGACCTTGAGCAGATAGACAGCGTCCGGGTCCAGCTCCTCCTTCATGCCACCCTTGCCGTCCGGGAACTGCAGCACGGGGGTCTCGACGAAGCCGAACACGTTCCGCTTGCCGCCGGGAGAGAGCGTGATCGCCTCACCCGACTTGCCGAACACGGGCGGATCAAAGCCGACCTCGGAACCGCTCTGAGTCCATTCGATGGCGCCCTCCACGGTGGAGACGAAAGCCGACTTGCCGATGTCCCCCTCCGCCAGCGCCTCGCGAATGTTCATCCAGGCGTCGAAGCCATTCACGCGCAGGTATTGTGGCGCGTTCTTGAACTGGGCGAGCTTGTCCACTTGGATTGGAGAAGCGGTCGGGAAATCACCGGCCGGAGGCGGACTGGTATCACGCAGCAGGTCGTAATACATCCAAGCAGGAATCTCCGGATAGGAGTGCCGCAGGAGCGTCACCAGCCCGCCCATGTGGGCGGCGGCGGCGGATGTGCCGGGGAATGGACCTGTGGGCTCGAACGAAAGCGGTGGCGGGCCTCCAGCGGAAACGGCGTAGGTGTTTGTATAGCTCATCACCGCCGGACCTTGCTGCGTGGAGTACCAGCGCACGAAGTCGTTGTTGAGCGCCCGTCCGGGTCCCGGATTCACGCCGGGAACCGACGAGGGGAAGACCGCGTTCACGCCCTCCCGCGCGTCAATCCCGCCGGTGGTCAGCACCGGGGCCAGCGCGTCGCCGTTGTTGCCGGCCACGCCGTGGGTCAGGTACTGGTCCGCATAGGGGGTGGGGACAAACCCCTGCCGGATCACAAGGGTGAACATGGTCGGGGCATCGTTGTCCTGGTCGGCACGGTTGATGACGATGGCGGCCTGCCCACCGGCGGCGGAAACACCACTGCCCGCCATGTCGAAAAGCGTTATGCGCTCGTAGGGCTTGCCAAAGCCGTCCTGCCGGTCTCTGGAGGATGCGAAGGGAGTGCTGATGTCCAGGGTCTGCGGGTGGACGAGATAGAGATCCAGGTCGTCCGCGGCCCGGGGGTTCCTGTCGTCCCAGACGTCGTCCCAGACGAGGGCCACGTCTATCACCCCATTCAGCGGTTCGATGATAAGCCCCTCGACCCGCTTGCCGGTCGTCCTGCCGGAGGCGAAGTTGTGGAACTTGCCCACCTTCGAATCCGGATTGGGGGAGAAATGGCCGTTCACGAAAAGGGGGAAGAACTGCGGACTCGATGGGAAGGCCCTGTCCGACCCGTAGATGCTCTGGTTTCCGGTGGCGGTGATGTACACCACGTTCTCGTTCAGCATGATCTGCTGGGCGCGCCGGGAGACGGTGCTGCTGCCGTCGAACCGGCCGGCGTCATAGAAAACCATCGTGTCCACGATGACGTCCACGTCCTGACCGAGCAGCCAGTTGCGGGCGGTCTCCATTTCCACGGAGGTCCGTGCCCGGGCGTAGTAGTACTCCGCACCGGGCGCGATGTCATACAAGGTTTCCAGCACCGCGGCGCCGTCCGGCATCTGGTCACCCCACACGACGTGCTGGCTGAAGGAAGGGGGGAAGATGCGCACCGCACCGAACCGGCCGGAGGTGGAACCGTCCTCCGAGGTGGGATCGGGCGGAATGTCTCCGAGCAGGACCCGCACGTCGCGGTTCGTTCCGGCGGAGGCCACGGTATCAACCGGGAACGTGAATTCGTTCCAGAGGCCGCGCGAGATGACCCCCACACGCAGGCCATTGCCGTTCACGTTTCCAAGCTGACGCACGAAGTTGGTATTCAGGTTCGCGTCGCCCTGGGTAATGACTGATCCCATGGCGGCCAGCCCGTAGGACGGACGGCGAAGTTCCCGCACGGCGGGGAGCGCCGCCAAGTCCTCCACCACGTCAAGCGGCACCCAGGCCTGCAGGATGTAACGTGACTCGTCCTCGCCGACGACCTCGACCCCGAGCGCCTCCACGGCCTCCCGTGCCCCGGGAGTCCAGTGGTTCAGGCAGACGTAGGTCTCGATTTCGTCGCCGTTCTCACCCCGCAACTCAAACGCTGAGACGCTTCCACTCGGCGGGGCGGACTTCTGGAACTTTGCCCTGTCGGCGGCGCCCGTGTTCCGGAGCTGTTCCACGAGACTGTGGAATTCCGAGGTCATTCCCGGGTGGGGTTGGCTGATGGACTTCGTGTCGAGCGACCCGGTGACAAGGAGGTCACCTCCGCCGCTGGCGCCGGCTCCGGCCGCAAGGCCGAGAGCCAGTACCAGGGTCATCCATCCTTTGTGGGAGGGCGTGTTCATTCGTTGGCCTCTCAATCGTAGAGTTCCCATCCGCGCACTTCGGTCGCGTCATCGTCACGCGGCCTGTCCTTGCCGTCCTCCCCGTCCGCTGACGCGGGAGTCACGGCGAAGGCTGTGGGTGAGCTGACGGCACTCTTGCCGTCGGGGTTGAATACGAAGATCTGCCGCGGGCCGATCTGCGCATTGTCACGCACGCGGATGCGGGCCCGGATCAGTTCAGGCGAGGAGACGATCGGCGGCTGCACGAGCTCAATGCCCTGGCCGAAGAACACCTCCGCATTGGTCTGGAAGCGCCGGCCGAGCAGACGGACCTCAAGCTCCTGCCCCTGTGTGGCGTGGTTCGGGATTACGCCGGTCACGGCCAGATCGCGCTGGATGAGCGGCTGGCGC
The DNA here is from genome assembly GCA_007132505.1 of Candidatus Sumerlaeota bacterium. Lineage (GTDB taxonomy): Bacteria > Sumerlaeota > Sumerlaeia > SLMS01 > SLMS01 > SLMS01. Next base: position 1,337 of record SLOM01000221.1, on the reverse strand, counting down.
GCGGCGCCGGTCAGGACGCTCAAGGCCGTGCGGGCGTTCGTCCCGGTACCGATCACGCGGTTCTCGTAGAAGACGTCCGCCGAGCCCGTACTGTCGGCTCCTCGAGCCCGGCCAGCTTCGCCCACGTAGAGGTCGAGGTCGCCGTCGCCGTGTGCATCGAAGAGGGCCACTGCGCGGGCATTTCCGCGCGGATCGGCGGTTTGAGTCTCAAGATATGCCTGGGACAATGGCAGCGGGACTTCGCTCGCGGTTCTGTCCGCGAACTGCGGGTTGCCCGGCGTGCCGACGTTGGCCAGCAGGCGCACAGACGGTTCGCGGCCGTCCGCCTCCGTTGCCACGACGATGTCGAGCAGTCCGCTGAAGTCCACATCGCCCACCGTCGCGTCGTAAACGGGGTAGTCAATGGAGTCACGGAAGACGATGTTCGTGATGTCACGGAAGTTGCCGTTTCCGTCGTTGGAGAGATAGATCGGCGTGGTGACCGGCCGGCCTGTGGTGGGTGCACCCGGCAGGCGGTCGGTGGTCCACAGGATCACGTCCCAGACGGGCTCGTAGCTCGGGTTCCCCGCGCCGTCGGTTTCACCCGTCAGGTTGATGAACCGTGGCGGGCGCTGCGTCACGTAGGTGCGGCTTGGGTTGTGCGGGTCGCGCACCACTTCCGTCACCGGGATGGACCAGTGCTCGTCCGGCACGTCGTGGACGGGGACTTCCTCACCAAGGAAGACATTGTCCTGCAGGACCTTGACCATGTTGTCGAATACCTGGCGCTCACGGTCGCTGACGATGCCGTCGCCGTCTATATCCTCCGTGAAGTCGCCCTTCCGTCCGAAGTTCGCGACGGTGACTCTGGTCACGGGCCGTTCGATTCCCGGCCACATGTTGGAGTCTGCAACGGTGGTGAAGTGCCCTTCCCCGTCGTTGAGCAGGAGCTGCGAGTGGCGGACCAGATCGGGACCAACGCTGGTGCCCAGGCCGCTGTTGTTCCCGAGGATCAGGTCCAGGTGCCCGTTGTTGTTCACGTCCACGAAAGCCGCGGACCAGGTGTCGTCGAATTGGGTGCCCAGGACACCCGCGCCCAGTTCCACCTGAGGCAGCCGCTCGTCCGACTCGTCGAGGAGTTCAAAGAAGCGCGGTTGCGACGGGTCGCGCAGCCTGTTCATCAGCAGCACGTTCTGTGCGCCGAAGTTCAGGAGGCCGTTGGCGAGGAACACGTCTATGCGGCCGTTGCGGTTGACGTCGCCAAAGGCCACCGAGCGGGTGTCCTCGCCACCGTCGGCGTTGATGACGGGCGGGTACTTCGGCCGCTCGACCAAGGTAGGCCGGTGCAGTTCGAAGAT
>SLOM01000269.1 GCA_007132505.1 Candidatus Sumerlaeota bacterium | reverse complement strand
GTCATGCCGGACCTCACGACCCTTGGAAAGGTCCTCGGCGGCGGTCTTCCGGCGGGCGCCTACGGGGGGCGGCGCGAACTGATGGATCTGGTCTCCCCCGCCGGACCTGTCTATCAGGCGGGCACACTGTCCGGGAACCCCCTCGCCATGGCGGCGGGACTGGAGACGCTCCGGATCCTCAAGGAGAACCCGGATATCTATACGCGGCTCGGCGACCGGACGGAACACCTCCGCACCGCGGTGGACGAGCACATCGCCGAAAAGGGCTATCCGGTCACCACGGCGCAGCTCGGGAGCATGTTCACGGTATTCTTCACGCCGGAGCGGGTGAGGAGCTGGAATCAGGCTTCCGGGTGCGATACGAAGGCCTTCGGCCGGTTCTTCCATGCGATGCTGGAGAGCGGTTGCCACCTTCCGCCCGCGCAATTCGAGACATGGTTCCTTGGCGCCGCACACAGCGAGTCCGTTTTCGCGCGGCTGGCGGAAGCAACGGCCGGCGCCCTCGACAAGGCGGTGACGGGCGCCTGACAGGACTTTGCAGTGACTCGTCTCTAATCAGGTTTTCGCGGGCTCTTCCATTCCCGAGCGGGCAGGCGGTGTTTCCGTGAGCGGCCGTGACTCGTGGAAGTGGCGCACATAATACGCCGCTCCGGTCAACATGGCAAGGCCCACTCCCAGCAGGATCGCCGCGCGCACGCCGGGCGCCAGCGGCATCACGCGCATGGCGATGCCCACACCCGCGAAAAATGCGGCAAGAATCCAGGACCCGCGCGAAAACATCGCGTACAGGGGACTCGGCTGGGGGATCCTGCGCAGCCGCTTGAGGTTCTTCATGGCAAGAGGCCCGAGTATACGCGTCCCTTTGTACCAGGCGACAAGAAGCCCCACCCCAAGCGGGATGGCGAAGGCGGGACCCGCCTCAATTAATAGAAACGCCTCCACCGCACGGAAGGTAAGCCAGGCGCCGAGCACCGTCCAGAAAATCCCGGCAAGGGCGGCAAGGGCGGGGCCGTTCGCCTTGAGCTGACCGGGCGTGCCGGGCTCCGCCGGCATTTCCGGCCTTTCGTAGATGGCGTTGCCGCGCCCGACATGCTCCCAATCTTCCGGCGCATCGTTCAGCCTCTCTGCCGCAATCTCCGCCATCGCGCGGAGGAAATCGCGGTCCTCGTTCGGGCACTCCAGGTAGAGCATTTCCTCCCACTCGGCCACGGCGAGCTGATCCCGGCCCTCCACCATGGACTCTCCGTTGTCGCCCACAAAACCGAACGGGAAATAGACAACCTTGCGGAAGCCCCGTTTCTGGGCCTCCAGTGCAGACGTCTCCACGGACGGGCAGGTCCACATGCCGCCAAGTTCATGATTGAGCCAGCCGACGCGCACCCATCCGAAACGGTCCTTCAACTCCCTTCTTACAAGGCGGAAGAGGTTGCCCGTTTCCTGCGCCCCGGAATTCATGCCGGGGGGAAGCGTCACCACGGTGCCGTGCGCCCCGAGAATCAGGGCGGATTCGCGCAGCTTCTCACCCGTCCAGCCGTGACTCTCGCAATAGCGCATGATGAAATCCGCCATGGCCTTCGCGAAGCGCTCGTCGAAGCCGAACCCCAGGGCGTATTTCGGGCCGGGGAGCGAATGCCCGCCATTCCTGCTGCGGTGGAACGTCTCGAAATCGGTGCGGCTGATGCCGGTTGTAAAATCACTCTCCGCAACATAGAGGGGAATGATGAGCAGGTCATCCGGCGGGGTTTCCTCGAGAGTGGCAAGGACCTCCGGCAGGTAGGGTGGGCGGAACTCGCGCAGCACGCGCACGTTGAAATCGCACTCCGGCCGCATTTCCGAGAGAAGCTCGCCAAGCACCTCCGCCTGCCGCTCGCTGATTTTCTCAAGCGGCGAGTTCCAGTTCTTTTCCCGGAACGTCCTTGCGCGGATGAGTCCGCGGCGGGCCGCAAGCAGCGGCGTGACGAATTTCGGGATCGGAGCAACCCGGCGTGTCAGACGGTTGAGAATGGAAAGTGAATACTGGAACTGCGGCCAGAAAAGGTTCTCCTCGGGCTCCCCGTAAGTGAGGCAGAGCACTTCAACCCGTCGCTTCGTGCCGGTCATGGCGTGGCTCCCGTTATGGCGTCCGCCGCTTTCCATCCGCCCCGGATTCGGTCCGGAATGGAGATTCCGCCAGTCCAGTTCGTCGTGACCTGTATGCCTTTGGGCAGTGCAGCGCGGAAATCGCGGATCAGGGCGGCGTGTCCCGGACGGTAGAGCGGGAGCGCCGGCTTCCATGTCATTATATTAACGAGTTCCGGCCGCTTGCCCTTGTATCCCATGGTGGTCCGCAGGTCCCGGATGAGCTGCTCTTCCAGGTCCTTGTCCGGCCAGTCGGTCACTTCCGGATCTATATCCCCGCCGAACATGCAGGTGAAGAGCGACCGCCCTGCCGGGGCACGGCCCGGGAAGATGGAGGAACTCCAGATGGCACCGAGCATCCCGACTCCCTCGCCCCGGCGGGCAAGGAAACCGAACCCCTCCGGTTTCATGCGGAGATCCTCTGTCCGCACTCCGGCGTGCACAACGGTGAGGGGCGCGTGCTCGATTCTTGAAATCAGCTCCGCCGCGCCGGGTGCGGCATTTTCGAGAATGGCGCGCGTGCCGGGGACAGGGGTGGAGAGAATGACGGCCGGGGCTTGTGCGCTGCCGCCCTCCCAGGAGACCAGCCACGCCTCCTCGTTTTCGGTCCGTGAGACCGACACCTTGCGTGCGCCAAGCTCCATCGGCACGTCCTTCCGGCGCAGCCCGTCCGTCATGGCGCGCGGCAATTCCGCCAGTCCGTCCGGAAAACTGGTGAGCGAGCGGGGACCGGAGGGTTTGCCGCGCGGACGGGATTTCTTCATGGTCTTGATGGCGTTGGGAAGCCAGCGGTTGCCCCTTATGCCGTCGGAGAGTGCGGGGAAGGCGGCCTCCAGGCTGATACGGTCGGCGTCCGCCGCGTATATACCGGCCAGGGCCGGCCGGATGAGGGTGTCCACCACGACATCCCCGAACAGGTTCCGGAAGAACCGGCCGATGCTCACGTCCTCCTGCGGCGGCTCGTACCGGCCCAGCATGCCACTCAGGATGTTGAGCTTCGCGGTGAAGGGAAGCAGCGAGGAGCCGGCGAAGGAAAGCAGGCCGGTCGGCACGCGGTGCAGCTTGCCGGAGTGCCATATATACCGGTCCGTCGTGCGGATGGGCTTGCGCAGCACGCGGTCCGCGAGGCCGATTTCCGAGAGCAACTCCTCCTCCTCGCTTCCGAAGGAGGCGTAGCTGTTCGGGCCGATTTCGAGAAGCCATTCATCACGGCGCTCAGTCCGGATTACTCCGCCGGTGTCCTCCGAGTCGCAGACCAGCAGCGGCCTCCTGCCCCTGGACTGCAGGCGCCAGGCCGCCGCCAGCGCGCTGATTCCGCCGCCCAAGACAATCGCATCGAAAACCGGAGTGTCCATTCCTGTCTATACCGCCCGTGAGAAGGTGACTTTGTTCGTGGTGCGCTGCATGTACGAATCGAAGAGCACCGCGATGTTGCGAAGGAACATCTGGCCCTTGAGCGTGACCCGGAGTTCCTCGTCCGAGAGGGTCAACAGGCCGTCGGCCTCCAGCTCCCCGAGCGGGGGCAGTGCCTCGCGGACGATTCCGGCCACCCGCTCGTCCCGCAAATCAAGGCGGCCCTGGCACATGAGGCTCTCGATGCAGTCGCGCCGCAGCACGTCCTCAGCGGAAAGGACCATGCCCCGCTCAACCGGGAGAACGCCTTCACCAAGCGCCGCGCGATAGACGTTCAGTTTTTTCGTGTTCTGGCCGAACGCATCCTGGAAATTCCCGATCGAGGAGACACCGAAGCCGAGCAGGTCCGTCCCCCGCAGCGTGGTGTAGCCCATGAAATTCCGCCGCATGGTGCCCTGCTCGAAGGCTTGGGTGAGGGAGTCCTCCTCCCGGGCGTAGTGGTCCATGCCGAGGAAGCGCCACCCGGCCGCCGTGAGCCGGTCGTGTGCTTCCATGAACATTTCGAGCTTGAGCGCCGGAGAGGGCATCTCAGCTTCTTCGAGCCGGCGGTGGTTGGGCAGCCGGCCGGGAAGATAGGCAAAATTGTAGAGCGCGATGCGATCCGGGCGCGCCTCCAGCACACAGTCGAGCGTGTCGCGCCAGGATTCGTTGTTCTGGCGCGGCAGGCCGTATATGAGGTCTATGTTGACGCTTTCAAAACCGGCATCGCGGGCGGCGGTGATGTTGGAGAAGGAGGCCTCGCGCCCCTGCTCGCGACCGATGGCGGCCTGCGTCTCGTCGCTGAAATCCTGTACGCCGTAGCTGATCCGGTTGAATCCGTCCACCTGCCGCAGACGGAAGACCTCCTCGCGGGTCGCGATGCGCGGGTCCACCTCGATGCTCTGCTCCGCATCCGGGGTGAAGCGGAAATGCGCCCTGAGTAGATCGAGGAGGCGTTTCATCTCTGCGGAGTTCAGATAATTCGGCGTCCCGCCGCCGAGGTGAAGCTGTACCACTTCTTCCGCGCCCCGATGTGCCTGACGCACGAGCGCCACCTCCCGCTCCAAGTCGTCCAGGTAACGCTCCGCCATGCCCTCCCGCCGCGTGACGATCACGTTGCAGGCACAGAAGAGGCACCGCTTCCGGCAAAACGGAATATGGACGTAGAGGGAAAGCGGGCCGCTGCGGGGTGAGGTCTGGTCGAGGTGGCGGGCCCACTCGCGGCCGCGAACTTCCTCCGTCCAGACGGGCGCTGTGGGGTAACTCGTATAGCGCGGGATTCGTTGGTCGTACGCCCGGAGCGTCTCCGCCGTAATGCCCAGGCGGGCGAGGGAACAGGAGTGGGGAGGATGCTGGCTCATGGCGTATCCGTCATTCTCCGGTGAGTTTCCTGACGCACTGTACGAAGCGGCGGGCGGATTCGACGCTGGCCTGCGGGGTGATGCCATGGCCGAGGTTGGCTATCCATCCGCGCCGCCAGTCGAATCCCTCCAGCATGCGGCCGAAGGCATCCTCCACGGCATCCGGTGCCAGCATCACCATGGGGTCGAGGTTTCCCTGGAGCGGGCGTGTGGTGCGACGCCTGGCCTCCGCGAGCGGAAGCTGCCAGTCCACGCCAAGCACGTCCGCCCCGGTGGACTCCATGGTTTCGAGGCAGGCCGCGGCGCCCCGGGAGTAGACAATGACGGGTGTGTCCGGGCAGGCGGCCCGGAAGCGCCGCACCACCTCGCGTGTATAGACAGTTGCGAATTCCCCGTACTCCCATGCCGGCAGGATATGGCCGAGCGATTCAAAGATCTGCACTCCTGCGGCGCCACCGGCCCCGGCCTGTGCCACAAGATAGGACACCACCGTGTCCGTCAGGCGGCGGAGCATTTCGTGGGCCAGCTCCGGCTGCTCCAGCATCAGGCGCCGGACTTCGTGCGCGTTCCGGGACATTTTCCCCTCCACCGCGTACCCGAGCAGCGTGAAGGGTGAACCGGCGAAGCCGAGCACCGGGTACTCGTCCGCGGTGCGCTCCCGCAGCAGGCGGATGGAGGCGGCAACCGGCGGATCCTCGAACGCAACGGCGCGGAAACGCCCGAGCGCGGCCTCGTCCCGGGGCGGGTCCATGATCTCCGGCCCTCCGCCGGGGAACTCCACCCGCAGGCCCATCTCCTCGAGCGGGATCAGGATGTCGTTGAAGATGATGAGAATGTCCACGCCGAGCAGTTCAGGCGGCAGGAGCGCCGCGGCGGCGGAGGCCTCCGGGTCGAGGCAAAGCTCACGGAAGGAGTACCGTTCCCGCAGGGCCATGTACTGGGGCATGTAGCGCCCCGCCTGGCGCATGATCCAGACAGGGGGGCGGTCGGTCTCCTCGCCCCGCACTGTGAGCGCAAACCGCTCGCGCCTGCTCAGAGCCGATGCCGGCATGGGCAATCCTTTCGCCGTCTGGGTGGGGTGCGGCGCCACGGTCCTCCCGGGCCCGTGCCGGAAACCATAGGTTCCGCCCGGGTCCGGTTGTCCACCCGATTCAAGCGCAACTCCACGCCCGGTCCCGTCCCGGTCCCGGGCTTGCTCCCTCCACCCCGGTGGTCTTCCATGACCGCACGAAGGAACGCGCCGCGCCAACCCAACACCGGAAGCCAGCCTCTGCCATGAGCTCCCCCCTCATCCTTTACGCCACAATGACGGGCAACACGCGCGAAGCGGCCGAGCTTCTGGCCGCGAAACTCCGCGACGCCGGAGCAGAGCCCCGCGTGGAGCAGATGGCCGGCTGGGACCCGCGCCGCCTGGCGGAAGAAAGCACGGTGTTTCTGCTGACCTCGACGTTTGGCGACGGCGACCCGCCGGACAATGCCTTCGGGTTCTGGGACGTGCTGCGCAGGGCGGATGGACTGGAGCTGGGTGGCCTGCGCCATGCCGTGGTGGCGTTCGGGGACTCGGCGTATCCGCAGTTCTGCAAGTTTGGCCGGGACCTGGATGCCCGGCTGGGGGAGCTCGGCGCCACGCGCCTCCTGCCGAGACTGGACTGCGACGTGGACTGGGAGGAGCCCTTCGAGAGATGGCTCCCGAAGGCCGTCGAGGCTGCATCAGGGGGACCTCCAAACTGAGACTTTCACAAGCGGGTGAGCACCTTGGCTCGGCATACGCGCATCCCGCCATTTCGGGGGGGGTCTGACACGTCGGCGGATGACCGGTGAGGCCGTGACCGCGCTCCCTGTTCGTTGCGTCGTAGCGCCGTTGCGTGCTCCTCCTTCTCATGGGACTCACGCCACGCCGCCACGGCACAACGGTGCCTGTGATGGAACCTTTCGTTCCCTCCGCGCCTCCGGTGCTCCGCGGTGAGTTCTTCTTCCGTAACGGTGGGCAAAGGCTGCGATCCCTGCCCGGGGTCCCCCGGGATGAAACGCAACCGCCCCTTATCGGCGTGGATCGGCGAAATCGGCGGATGATTTCTTCCGGCCGGAGCACGCCATCCGGCCGAACAGCAGAAGGGAAATTTCCTGCGATTGGGTCTGCATCCGCGGGTGTTTTCGCTCTTTTGGTGCGTTGTTTCGCCTCTACCCGGCCCCGCGGGATCGGGCAGGTCTCGCAGGGTTCGGTGGACCGCTGCCAAGTGGGTCACGGACACCGTTACACGAAGTCGGGGGATAGACCCCGGGGCTCGTCCCTTGGCGCATCGCCCTTGCGCAGGCTCGGGGACGACCGTACACTCCGGGCTTAAACCGGTCCAGTTCCCCCGGCGGGGTGAGCGGGGCCAGCACTTCAACCGGATAAGGGGGAAGCAAGTCATGAGGAAACGAAGCCTCGCGTTCATGGTGGGACACATGGCGGTGGCCACAATTGCCGGGGGCGCGCTGCTGGCGGCTCCGGCCCTGGCACCAGCACAGGATGGGGAGGCAGCCACCTCCACCTTTCACCATCGAGCACTCTGGATAGAGAACCCCTCGAGCGAGACGGTCCTCTCCTGGACAACGTCGGAGGAGGGCTCCAACCATCGCGTCTATTGGGACACCGAGGCACGCAACGGGGACATCACGCAATACGCGAACGAAACCGCCACCTTCTCCGATGGCAAGGTGACCATGAAGGACGACGACTGGGAGTGGGTCGAGCCGGCCTACTATCACCATGTTCATCTCGACGGCCTGGAAGCGGACACCAACTACTACGTTGTGTTCGCAAGCGACGATGCGGTGTCGGACGAATTCCACTTCCGAACCGCCCCGGACGAGGACGTGGAAGTCTCCATCCTCTTTGGCGGTGACTCGCGCATCCGCGGCATGGAACCATACAACCACACCGAGCGCCAGCAGATGAATCTGCGTATCCGCCACCTTTTCGAGAATTACGAAAACATCATCGCCTTCGCCCATGGCGGAGACTATTGCATGCTGGCGGACTGGCGCTACATGGAGCCATGGCTCACAGACCACGAGATGACCACCACACGCGACGGCCGGTTGCTTCCCGTTATTCCCGCCCGCGGAAACCACGACCGGGGCATCGGGTTCGAGGAAGCTTTCGCATGGCCGGAACTCGACAGAAACTACTATTTCGAGACGAAGCTCACACCCGCCGTTTCCCTGATCACTTTGAACACTGAGACGGAGCTCGGCGGCGAACAACGCGACTGGCTGGCCGGCACCCTGGCCGCAATAGCGCCGGAGCGCCGATGGCTCGCCGCGCAATACCATCGCCCCGCCTTCCCGAGCGTCCGCTCTGCGGCGGATGGGATCCCCAGACGGACACACTGGGTGCCCCTTTTCGAAGAATACGGAGTCGCACTCGGGATGGAATCGCACGACCACTCCCTCAAGCGCACAGTTCCCATCCGCAGCTACGCTCCGGACTTCGAACGCGGAGTTGTCTATATCGGCGATGGTGGACTGGGTGCGCCATTGCGCAACCCCGACCCTGACCGCTGGTGGCTCCAGGAACCCGGCATGGTGGGAAGCGTCTATCACGTGCATGTCCTGACCTTCGGCGAGGAGGAGCTCCACGGCCGTGCGTACGGCATGGGCGGTGACGTGGTGGACGACTTCACGATCGAGGCCCGCGAGTAAGACAGGGCCACACAACCGGCAGCATTCCCGGCCCCGCGGTCAACAATACCGCGGGGCCGGACCATTTCGGCCACCCGTCCAAAAAGAGACACTCAGGTCGCCTGTCCGGGGCTGCAGCGAAACCTGTCTGTTTTATGGGCGTGGCGAGCAGAACGCACATTTGTTGCAGTGTGAGGAACGGACCTTGCATCGGTCCACACAAGGGCTTCAATGGTTCATTCGAAATATGCTGAAGCTCCTTGCAATTGAACCACCAGCCCCGTCCATCCCCACATTGGAAAGTGTCTCCATGAAAAGCTCATTCCCCCGCCAACGTCTGCAGACCATAACTCTTGCAGCCTTCGCCTTGGCAGGTACGGCATTTCTTGCCAACGACGGACTGGCCGAGACCAGCGCCGAGGCGGAAGCCGCCACCTCCACCTTCCATCACCGCGCCCTCTGGATCAAGAACCCCTCCACCGAGACAGTCCTCTCGTGGACAACCCGCGAAGAAGGCCAAAACCACCGCATCCACTACGATACGGAATCACGTGGCGGTGACGTTTCCGCCTACACCCATGAACAACCAACCTTCGCCGACGGCCCCATCACCATGAAGGACGACGACTGGGACTGGGTCGAGCCGGCGTTCTATCATCATGCCCACCTTTCCGGCCTCGAGCCTGACACGGACTATTACGTCGTGTTTGCAAGCGATGATGCCGTGTCGGACGAATTCTATTTCCGGACTGCTCCCGACGAGGATGTCGAATTCGCCATACTCTTTGGAGGAGACTCCCGAATCGCGGGAATGGACCCCTACGAGCACACCGACCGCCAGAAGATGAACCTCCGCATCCGGCAGCTCTTCGAGGACCACGAGAATATCATCGCCCTCGCCCATGGCGGCGATTACTGCATGCTGGCGGACTGGCGCTACATCGAGCCCTGGCTGACGGATCACGAGCTGACCACCGCCAGCGATGGCCGCCTTCTGCCGATTATTCCCGCCCGCGGAAATCACGACCGCGGCATTGGCTTCGAGGAGAAGTTCACCTGGCCAGATCTGGACAGGAATTATTACTACGAAACACACCTCTCCCCCACCGTTTCGCTGATCACGCTGAACACGGAGACAAGCCTCGGGGGCGACCAGCGCGACTGGCTCGGAAATACCCTTTCGGAAATTCGGCCGGAACGCCGCTGGGTCCTTTCCCAATATCACCGGCCCGCCTTCTCCAGCGTCCGCAGCATGCAGGACGGAGCCGGCCGGCGTAACAACTGGGTGACCCTCTTCGAGGAGCACAACATAGATCTTGGCCTCGAGTCCCACGACCATGCCCTCAAGCGCACCCTGCCGATCCGAAGCTCCGCGCCCGACATGGAGAATGGGATTATCTATATCGGCGATGGTGGCCTTGGCGTGCCACAGCGCAACCCCGACACCAGCCGCTGGTGGCTGCAGGAGCCGGGCTTCGCCAAGAGCGCCCACCACGTCCACGTTCTGGATTTCGGACACGAGGAGCTGCACGTCCGCGCCTATGGAATGGAGGGCGACATCCTGGACGATTTCACTGTGGAGCCCCGCGTAACCATCACGGCTGGTCAATAATAGGGACGAGAACCTCACCCCCCGCCCGGCTTCGCCCCCACACCCCCCGACGCGAAGCCGGGCCCCCTTCCCCAAAGGCTCGGATATTACCATGAGCACCATTTCCACGGCACCCCGGCAGGGTTCACTCCTCTCCCCCGAGGGTTGGTACACTACGGCGGACTGGATGCTTCGCGTGGCCCTGTTTGTCTACCTGGCGGGTCTTGCCGTGGCGATTTTCACCCGCGCGCAGACATCCATAGGTGGTATTGCCCTGATGTACTGGGGAGTCCCGCACGACACGATTTTCTTCTGGGAACGCACGGCGGCAGCGGTGCTCCTCCTTGCGGGATTGTCACTTCTCATCTGGCCGACAGTGATCGCGGCGCTGTTCATCGGAGGAGCGGTATTCACGGAAGCTTACGCCGCCTACCGCTTCGGCGGCGATCATTTCGTGGAATGGGTTATTGCGGCGCGGACGCTCCGTTACCTGCTGCCGGTTGCCGCTGCGGCGCTGATCATCTCACCCCGCATCGTTCCCCACGTGCGCTGGAAGGCGCTTGCCTCCATGTGGATACTGCGAATCGGGCTTGCGGTGGTTTTTGCCACACACGGAATGGAGGCACTCCGCCAGCACCCAGGATTCATTGATTTGCTGATCGGGACGACCGGCAACCTGCTCGGCCTGCGCATGACCGAATCCACGGCGGTCCTGCTCCTGAAAGTCATCGGAGTGGTGGACCTGATCGTTGCGTTCCTGATTCTCGTGGGCCGTTGGCGTTGGCTGCTGGGGTGGCTCTTCTTCTGGGCAGCCATCACCGCGGCCTCGCGCATGACGGCGCTCGGTTTCATGTCCTACCCGGAATTTCTCGTGCGGTCCTCCCACATGGTGGCGCCGCTCGGCATCTGGGCACTTGGGCAGTATCAGGACCTCACAAGCACAAGCACCGCGGAGGAGAGTGCTTCCGCCGGCAATCCGGACGAGGGCACGTCCGGGCACGCGTTGCTCCGCGGCCAAATGGACCCTGCCCGCTGAGCCGAAGAACCGGCACGACGACTCCTGCCATGGCCCATGCCTGCCGGACCGCCGGGAGGTGGGGGGTTGCTTGTTTCCTCGACACGCCACGGCCATCCGGAGGACGGTGTTCGCACTAATCCTCGCGGGCAGGAGCCATGAGCGGAGACTGGGACGAAAAGCTTGCCGGAATGCGCGAGCTGGCGGATTGGACCGAACAGCTTGGCGACCTGCTCCAGACGGCCGATGCCGTCCCGGACGGCGGACACGAGGTGGCCCGCGAGGGCCTGAAGGCCCTCCGTGCACGGCTCAACGCCCGCGCTGGACGCGAGGATCAGCCCGTGCTCGTGGCCGCGCTCTTCGGACCGACGGCCTCCGGCAAGAGCACCGTTTTCCGCATGCTGACCGGGTTGGAAGTCCCCGCCGGCATGGGCCGCCGGCCGATGTCCTACGCCCCGTGCGCTGCCTTGCCACCATCGGAGGACGCGGAGGCGCTCGCCCGGGCGCTCTTCCCGGGCTTCGAGTGCCTGCCGCTCCGCGACCCGGAGGAACTTGCCCAGCAGCCACCCGCTCAAAACACGATCTATTTCGCTGAGCAGCGTCGCGAAGCCGCGGACGGTACCCTGCCCTTCTGCCTTGTGGACGTGCCGGACTTCGACACTGTCGTGCGGCTGAACGAGAAGCGCGCGCGCCAGGTGCTTCAGCGCGCCGAGGCCGTAATATTTACCGTCAGCAGCGAGAAGTACAGCGACATCATCTCCATGCGCTTCCTTCACCTGTGCTGCGAGGAGGCGGGCCGCCTGGTGGTGCTCTTCACCCGGCTGGAGGAGCTTGTGCACGGGTGGTCGCACTGGAAGGACCTGCTGGAGCAGGCGCGCGCGAACCCATCCTTCGATGGGCCGAGGGCGGACGGGCGCAAGCTCCACCAGTTCCTGGCCGACGCGGCGGTTTATTGCTCGCAAACGTTGCCGAAAGGGCAGAAGCTGAAGCCGGCTGACCTTCACCCACTGCGCGAGGGAGGCACACCGCTCCCGGAAGTGCTCGGCGGCCTGCAGGGACGGGAAATCCTGCTGGCAGCGCTGGCAAACCCGGCGCGGCTGGCCGCCCGCGAGGCATGGTCGTGCCTTGGCTCGATCGAACACGCCAGGACACGCCACGACACACGCATCGCGACGGCACGGGGGGTCCTGCGCGAGCACCTTGGCCTCGCCATTGAGGGCGTTCCGCCAGCGGCCGAGCTGGAGCGCGAGCGGCAGCAGATCGCCCGCAAGCTCGGCTACCGTCCGAGCCTGCTGCAGATGTATCGCCGTCTCCAGGTGCGCATGAAGGAGCACGGCTCCCCCGCCGTTGTTCCGGAAGCGGCGCTCTCCACCCGAGTGCTGGGCGACGTTCTCGGCAGGGTGCACGACGGATGGCGCAAGGCCTTCCCGGAGCTGGCCCGGCCAGGCAAACCCCTATCCCGCGAGCGATTCCAGTCCCGTCTGGAGGAGATTCTGGCCGAGCCGCTCCCACAGCCCGAGACCCATTGGCGCGATGACCTTGAGACCGCCCTTGTCGAGTGGGCTTCCCACAAGATGAACCTGAAGGGCCGCGCCGGCGCGGTCAAGCGCTGGGGCCCGGTGGGCGGCACGGCGTTCTTTGTCGCGGACCTGGCGCTCACCAGCGGCGTGTCCACCGCCGCATGGGGTGCCCTGGCGGCAGGCGGCCTTATCCAGAGCTACGGCTGGCTGGAGGACTCGCAGTTCGACCGAAGGATGCACGATACGCTGCACGCATGGCGCGAGCGCCGGCGCGAACAGATCGCCCGCCACCTGGAGCAGCGCCTCGCGGAACCCCTCTTCCTTGCCGATTGGCTTGCAAGGCGACAGGCCCTCGACCGCGTGGATGCAGCCCGCATCGAGGCACTCTGTGAGGAGTTCGGCGGAAAGGAGGACCCCGGCGTATGACCAACATGCAGGTGCTTCTGGAAAGACTCCGCGCGCACGGTGCACGCCTCGCGGAGATTCCCGGATGCCCTCCGGTCGAGGAGGCCCGGCGGACGTTGGAGGCGGAGCTGGAGGAGCGCCCCGGAGCCGGGGAGGACGCACCCCCCGTCACCATCGCCATTGTGGGAAGCACGGGCGTGGGGAAGTCCACCCTGTTCAACACGCTTGTGGGTGAGGAGAACGCCAGTCCCGCCAGCGGCGAGCGGCGCGCCTTCACCACAGCACCCGTTGCCGCCACTGCGCGGCCGGAAGTGGCCGAGGCGCTTTTCGGAGACATACCCGGCGCCAAACACCATCCGGTTCCGCGCTGGCGGGACATCGTCCTGACTGATCTTCCGGACATCAACAGCAGCAACGAGCACAACCGCCGCGTGGCCGAACGTGCCATCGAGGAGGCGCAGGTGCTTCTCTTCGTCACCAGCCCGGAACGCACCGGCGACGACGCGATGATCAGCCTGGTCCAGCGCTACCGCACGCGCCAGTGGCTCTTCGTCCTGAACAAGGTAGACCTTCTCTCCGGCGAGGAGCGCGAGACCCTTGCCCGCCAGCTGCACGAGCGCCTGGCCCGCAATGGACTGCACTTCCCCCGCAGCCGCATCCATTGCGTATCCGCGAAGGACGCTGCCGTTGGCGATTTCGGCCGCCTGCGCGAATACCTGGAATCCGGCCGGCTGGTGACCCTGCGCGAAGGCATCAGCGGGATGGACAGGCTCGGGCGCATCCAGATCGCCCTGCATCCGGGGCTCTCGGCAGACCTTGGCCAGCGGGCCGGCGTGCTGTCGGAAACGCTCGGGGAAGTGCGCGGCCGTTGGCGTGAGCGATTCAGGGGGGCGCTCCTCGACGAGAACGAGCCGTTGGTGGCATACCTGCGCGGCCGCGTCGTGGAGCACGCCTGGGAGTGGTCCGCCCGGCGCACCTGGTGGCCGGTGGGGCTCGCGATCGAGGCGCGCAACCGCTCCGCCATGCTGCAGGCCACATGGCTCCTGCTGCGGCAGTTCTTCCTCGGGCCTCGCCCGTTTGGTATCTACCGGCTGGGCAGGCTCGCCGGCGGGGCGATTTCCGGAATGGCCGAGCGCGCCCAGATGGAGGAAATGCTGGAGGACCTTGCCGGGCCGGAAAGCCGCGAGACGGAACGCGCCGTCCGGCAGGTGCTGGAGGAGCAGGACTTGGCGGCGGCCTTCCTTCCACCCCCTGTGGAGGAAGTACCGGCCGCGCCTGAACCGGAGGACCCGCCGCGGGAAATCGTCCAGGTGCCGGGCCTCGCGACGCTCAACCACCAGCTCGAGCAGCTCAACTCACAAGTGCGCCGCTTCTTCCGCCGGCCGGCCGGCACGCAGGACGTCTGCACGTCCATCCTCCGCCACACCGCGGACGCCGGACGGCGCGCCGCCTCACGCCGGGTCTTCGGCCTCCTCTCGCTCCTGAACGTCCCCGCATGGGGGTTCCTCGGCTGGGTGCTCTGGCTGCTCGCCGTGAACTGGTACCAGGGGACCTACCTTCCCGGGTCGTTTTATATACACACGGCAATTCTCTTCGTGCTCTAT
Organism: Candidatus Sumerlaeota bacterium; assembly: GCA_007132505.1. Classification (GTDB taxonomy): domain Bacteria; phylum Sumerlaeota; class Sumerlaeia; order SLMS01; family SLMS01; genus SLMS01. Next base: position 6,368 of record SLOM01000269.1, on the reverse strand, counting down.
CTTGTCATCGTGCTGTTCCTCTGGCACGGTGCCATACGGTATTACGCCAACCGGGAGGAGATCTCCCCCCGTTCTCTCTCGGAAATCGAGAATCCCGCGATAGAACCGCTCGAGAACGCCATCGGAAAGCTCCAGGAAACGCGCCGGGAACACGAGGCACTCGCGGAGGAGGTGCGCCGCGTCAAACAGGAACTCCGCGAGACGCACCACCTGGAGGAGACACTCTCCACGGCCATGGAGTAACCGATCCACCCGATTCGGATTGCCTGCTGCGTTCAGAAGAAAGAGTTTAAGGCGCGGCAGAGGGACCTTTCCGAAAAACCAATCGCCCGGACAAGCCGGAGGAGGCGAAAAATGAACAGATTGGCGAAAATTCCCGGAGGAATAATCCTCAGCACGCTCGCCGTGCTGGCGCTTTGTGTGCCACTGCGCGCGGACGAGGTGCGGTTCGTGGTCTTCGGACCAACGCAGCTCGACCACCCGGAAGTCTTCGAGCGCATGGTGCACGAGGCCAACATGCTCCGCCCGCACTTCGTCACCACGGTCGGGGACATGATAGTTGGCTATACGGACAACGAGGAGCGCATAAGGTCCGAGTGGGAACGATTCCTCCGCCAGATCGAGCCGCTCGACATGCCCTTCCACCCCGTGCCCGGCAACCATGACGTCGGCACGCGGCAGAGTCACCAGATATACGGCGAAGTCTGGGGTGAGGACCGCTACTATTACTCCCACGACCACGGCCATGTCCGGTGCATCGTCCTGGACACCTACCAGCCGGACGCAAAGGACCGGGTTGGCCCGCAGCAGATCGAATGGCTGGAAGAGAACCTACGGGAGTACGCGGAGGCACACGGCGGCAAGGGCTCGGAGGAACTAGAAAGCCGCTCCATTTTCGTCTTCATGCAGAGCCCCTTCTGGCGATACGATCCCCCCCACGAGGGCATCGAGGACTGGGACCGCATCCACGAAATACTGACCGGCTATCCGGTGCGCATGGTCATCGCCGGACAGACTCACCGCGAGCACCATTACGCATGGCAGCAGCGCGACGGCATTGACTATGTCGTGCTGAACAGCTCCGTGGAACTGACACAGGAAAACGAGAGGGCCGGTTTCTTTCACGCCTTCCTGCATGTCAGCGACGTCGAGGGCGATGTGCAGGCGGCCGTTGTGCGGGCGGGGTCCGTGCTCCCCACCGACACCGTGAACCGGGAGGAGCACGAGCGGCTCTCCCGGTACGCCCTCCAGAGCGGAACAGTGCGTATAGACGATTGGAATGTGGGGGAACCGCTGGACGCCCGAGTCATCGTGCCCGTGGAGAACTCCGCGGATGTGGCACGTACTTTCCGGCTTCGATGGGAAATCCACGAGGACTCCGGCGTTACGATCGAGCCGGAAGTCGCGGAGGTCGAGGTGGGCGCGGAGGAAACGACTGAAATCGAGTTCGGAATCCTCGCCGAGTCCGCGCCGGAGAGGAGCAGGAAACCGGTCCTGCACCTCGAATCAACGAGCACACTCCGCTCCGGCGTCGTGTCACGAGAGTGGGAGGAACGTTACCGCCAGGAGGACGATCCACCCAGGACGGCAATCGAGCTCGACAAGGACTACACCTTCACCGCCGAGTTCGAACTCTACGTTCCCCCGCGCACCGTCGCCGCACGCCGGACGGGGCCCGTGCGGATAGACGGAATGCTGGAGGACGCCGCATGGCACCGCACGCCCGCCATCGAGGGCTTCATGCAAAGTGGCACCGGCGAACCCGCGCCGAAGGAGACCGTGGTGCGCTTCCTCTACGACGACGACTTCCTCTACGTGGGAGCCTGGATGCAGGAGCCAAACCCTGCGGACCTGAAGGCGGACGCGGAAGGGGAAATACCACTCACTTGGAACGACGACGATATAGAGTTCTTCTTCGACCCCACCGGTGAGGGCCGGGAGCATACACGCATTTTCGAGAACGCCGCCGGAACACGCTTCAACGCACGTCCCGGCACCCATCCGGACCGCTATGCCCCCATGGATTACGAGAGCACCATCCGCACCGGCGGTTACTACTGGTCCATCGAGATGAGAATTCCGTGGTCCGACATCCCCGGCGCCGAGCCGGCCGAACCCGGAACCGAGTGGCTGCTCAACGTCTGGCGCCATCGCCAGCAGAGCGACCCCGCGCGCTTCTACTGGGCCGTGGATCAGTACGACCTGAGCCGCTACGGAATCCTCGAATTCCAGTAGCAGCCGCAAACGCAGCGCCAGGCCGGGGAGAGGGCGTCCCGCCGGGGAGGCTGTACGGGGTTGCCTCCGGGAGGGTTGAGGCCCATGTTTTGCGGACCGCGCTGGGGGGAGGCCCTCAGGCGCCATCCCCACACCCGGTGCCGGGACCGTAATGGGACTTCGAATTGTCATTCTGGGAGCTGGTGTCTGCGGCCTGGCGGCGGCATACCGGCTTCTCGAAAACGACCCAAAGCTCGACGTGACAGTGCTCGAAAGCGAGGACCGCCCCGGCGGACTTGCCCGCTCGCTCACGGTGGACGGGCAGGTCACGGACCTGGGGCCCCACCGCATTTTCACCGAGCTGCCGGACGTGCAGGCCTTCCTTGAGGACCTGGCGGGCGGGGAGCTGGAAACGGTCCAGCGCAGTTCCCGGATGTGGTTGCGCGGAGGGTGGATCGAATACCCTCCCAAACCCGCGGAGATTGCCCGCCACCTGGGCATCGGAACAGTGGCGCGGTCCGGGCTGAGCTACTTCGGGCACAAGGCGGCACGGCTTGCGGGCGCCGGGTCCTCCGGGGCGGAGAGCTTCGAATCACTGATGACGGAGGCGTTCGGCCCGGAGCTGTACCGCGTGCTGGTCGCGCCGTACGCCCGGAAGGTCTGGAAACTCCCCCCCTCGGAGCTGCACGCGGACATTGCTCGCATCCGCGTCTCGGCGGGAGGGCTCGGTCAGATGATCCGCAAGCTCTTCATCCCCGAGAAGGGCGGGCGCCTGACAGCGGTGAAGCAGTTCTACTACATCGCCGGTGGGGTGGAGCGGCTGGTGGACAAGCTGCGGGCCGGCGTGGAGCGCCGCGGCGGCCGGATCGTGACAGGCCGGCAGGCCCGTTCGCTCCGCCGGCGCCAGGACCGCACCTGGCAGGTCAACGCCACGGGTCCCCGCGGCGGGAGCGCCATCTATACGGCGGACATCATGGTGTCCACCGTTCCCGTCGGGGATTTGCTCGGCATGTTGCTCCCGCTGCAGCCGGACCCCTCCATCGAGCGCATGCGCGGCGAACTCCGGTTCATCGAGAACTTCCTTGTCTGCTTCGTCGTGAACCGGCCACAGGTGACGGATGCGCAATGGCTGTACTTCCCGGAGAAGGACACCCTCTTCAATCGGGGCTACGAGCCGAAAAACTTCCACCAGAGCATGGGCGAAAAAAACACCGGCATGATCGTGATGGAAGTGACCTGCCATCCGGGAAGCAAGATCTGGCACGCGACGGACCGGCAGCTCATACGCCGCTGTCTGCACGGCCTGGAGAGCACCGGTGTCCTGCGTGAAGAGGAGGTGCGCAGCACGCTCGTGCACCGAATACCGAACACCTACCCCCTCTACGATCTGGGCTATCGCGAGAGGCTGGAGCACATCTGGCGCTACCTGCGGGAGTTCCCCACCCTGGTCAGCTCCGGGCGGCAGGGGCTCTTCCTGCACAACAACATGGACCATTCGATCCACATGGGTTTCCGGGCGGCAGAGCGCATCCTGGAGAGTCCGTCAGCCCCGGCCCCGCCGTTCTATACGGAAGTCTCGCGTTTCCAGAGTTTCCGCATCGTGGACTGACCGGCGCCGGCTGGTCAGTATAATCTCCAGGCCGGGCCGTCGGTGTCCTCGGCGCGCAGGGTGATGGTTGCCTCGGCCGTGCCGGGGGTGTAGCGCGCCGTGAACGTCTCGCCGTGCTGCCCCTCCAGCACTTCGTTGCCGGGCACGGGTGGGGCGATGGCGAGCGGCACCGTGGTCTCGTATATACCGTCAAATCGCTGATAGAGCGTGAACGTCTCCGAATCGCCGGACTCGCCGGTCACTTCCACAGTGGCGGTGGTGGACTGAAGGAGCGGGTCGAGCAGGTACAGCTCCGCGGACCCGCCGGCCGCGATGTCTCCGGGCGCGAACAGCAGCGCAGGGGCGGTGTGCGGGGAGAGGATGCCCCCGCTGACTGCAAGCGCGAATCCCTGGGGAGCGTTGCGCGGCTCGACGAATGTCCCCTCCACCACGATCTGATGGAGGCCATGCTTGGGAGCGGGGAGGTGCACCTGCTCCACGTTGTTGAGGGTGTCCCGGGCGCCTCCGGTGACCGATTGGCGGCCGCTGAAGACGTTGCCACGGTAGAATGTCCCGTCGGGGCCGATCACCTGCAGGTCCAGGTCATTGACCACGGTTGACTGCGCGGCACGGGAAACCGGCGGGTCGTTCCACGTGAGGGTAACACGGAGCGGCTCGGCCCGATCCTTCACGAGGACAGGAATGTTGCGGCTCTGGCCGGTGCGCATCCCCAAGCCGGCGGAGGCGCGGTGGTCCTCCACGTAGAGGCGGCGGAAGCTGTCCGGCCCGGACGGCAGGGCCCGGTCCAGTTGCAGGCGCCCCCAGCCCTGCCGGTGCGAGGGGTACGCGTCCACTTGGGTCAGGTCCTGCGCCCCGTTCAGAAGCACTGCCTTCAGGAGTGCGCCGGTGGGTGTGAAGGCATTCTCCGGTGCGGGGGTGCCATTGGGATAGCGGCCCGCCTGAAAGTACTCGCGGACGAGGGCGGCGCCACCGGACACGGCAGCGGCGGCCATGCTTGTACCGGAGAGCGTGCCGGTGCTGCACAGGCCGGAGTAGGCGCTGCGGACCTGCTCGCCCGGTGCGAACAGGTCCGGCTTCATGCGTCCATCGAAGGTGGGCCCGGCCCCGCCGGAAAGCCGGGCATCGGTATTCGGGTATCGGCGCGAGGCACCCACCGCCAGCACGTTCCGTGCGTTTTCGGGGGAGCGAAGAGTCTCCTCGTTCGTCGCGGCGAAGACCACCAGCGCGTCCTCCTGCAGGAAGACGAACAGGTCCGCCGCGGCGCCGAGGTATGTATAGCTCGCCCTTTGGTCGTCCCCCCATGAGTTCGAATGGATGGCCGCTCCGTCGTGCCGGGCCACGTCCAGCAGGCCAAACAGACTGCCGAAGTTCTCCGGCACGTCCTCGTTGCGGTGTGGCAGGAGCACGTCGTAGTTGGCGTGGCTGAGCCTGGCGGCCGGGGCGATGCCCGCGTCCTGAAAGGTTCCACCATCGCGCCATCCGGCGATGGTCGCAGCAGTGTGGGTACCGTGAGTGGTCGGGTTGTTGGCGCCCGCCACACGGACGAGCTTGCGATGGCCGGGACCCGGCGGAATACCCGTGGGATCAACGAAGAAACAACTGGCCGCATTCAGCGTCGAATCAATATGCCCAACCACCTGCCCCACTCCGTATAGACCGGTCTCGCGGAAGGGGCGCTGGTCCGGTGTTCCGCTTTCCACCATCGCCCCTGTCACGTCATTGCGTGGCGTGATGCGGGAGACCGGCTCGATCCATTCGATTTCGGGAAGCTCCGCAAGGTGCCACAGCGCCCCGGCGGGGATGCCGGCCATGAGGAAGGGCTGTTCGGGAATATCCGCGTGCCCGGCCGGAGTCCCGCCGCTGTCCGCGATCACGTGAAGGACGCGGTCCGCGGCCTCACCGGGCCAGAGGGTGATCGCCACGGTGAGCGGGTCATCCTCGGCGGACTTGCCGGCCGCCTCGCTGGTCTCCGGCGCGACACGATTGGCCGGACCGAGTGGGAAGAACCGGTGAACCTTGTGAGCGGGGAGTTCGCCGGAGGCCTTCGCCCCGTCCTGTGTCCGGAAGATATACGCGTTGTTGGGAACATAGCGCACCGGCTCGAGCCCCGCCGCCTCCATGGCTTCCAGCCATGCGGCCGTCACGGTGCCGCCGGCCTGCACCAGCAGATAGACGTGTCCTGCGGCGGAGGGCTTCGTGGCCGGGTCCCATGCAGGTGCGGATTTCGCCGTCTCAGGTGTCCCCTCGAAGAGCAGCGCCCCGGGGCCGCCGGCCGGAGCCACCCCCGCCAGCCAGACCAGTAGAACAAGGAGCCACGCCAGCAGGCACGCGGAAGGCCATCCACCACCCGTGCGATGCGCCAACCGGCAGCGCCGTGCCGCACATCGTGTCCATGCCCCCCACCGGAGCGCCGGTGAAGGGGGAGCGCCCGGCTCCCCGTTCCTGTTCATCCCACGGTCCTTCCGCCATCCACGGTGATGGTCTCTCCGCAGAGGAAATCCGATTCGAGGAGGAACACAAGCGCCTTCGCCACGTCCTCCGGGGT
>SLOM01000166.1 GCA_007132505.1 Candidatus Sumerlaeota bacterium | reverse complement strand
TTCCCGAAGCGGTGAGTTCGGCCCAAATGTGCGCAGTGGCACTACCAATCGGAAGAATGCGCCCCGCGAAGCGGGTCTCCATCTCCGACAACCATCCTGCCAGCTCCGCCTTCCGCCGGCTCTCGTCGAGCAATGCCACTCCCTTGGCGATCTCACCCAGCACCAGCACGCTCACGAACAGGTCCTCGTCCTTGGTCTGGCGGAGGAACCGGCGGACGCCATGACGCTCGCCCGGTTTCGTGAGTGCAGCCAGAACGCAGGTGTCGAGAAGGTACCTCACATCTGCACCTCCCGCCCGGTGTCGCCGTCCCTTTCAATGTCGAGGCCCTCGAACGAGGGTGCATTGAGCAGGTGTTCCTTGAAGCTGGGTTGATTGCCCTTCAGCCGCTCGTACTCCTCCCCGGAGAGGACCACCACGCGTTCCTTGCCGCGGCGGGTGATCTCCTGAGGTCCCTCGGAGAGGGCGCGCTGAAAGAGCTCGCTCAGTTTGTTTTTCGCCTCCGCAAGTTGCCAGTTCACCGCTGCACCCCTTTCTGTCTGGACAATCCAGCCAGAGAATGCACTCGTCCGGAACCGGAAGTCAACACCGTCCGCGGCATCAAGCTCCACCCTGCCGGACCACCCCACACGGCCGGGGACCCGCGCGGAAAGTTCCTGCAAGCTCTGCAACCCATCTTGACATTGTTCACCGCGGGGTGGCGTTGCTGAGGGACGATCCTGCCCTTCGAGCCGGAAAGGGCGGGGCCGGGAGACCCCTCCGGCCGGGAGCAACGACACGATGGACATGTTCGAGATCGAAGGGGCGCGCCCCTTGCGCGGGACCGTCCGGGCCGGAGGCTCGAAGAACGCCTGCCTGCCGCTCATCACCGCGGCGCTGCTCTCAGAAGAACCCACGGTCATTCAGGGAGTCCCCAACCTGCGCGACATCCGGGAGATGGTCGGGCTCGTCCGTCATCTTGGCGCCCGGGTGGAGCACGGCGAAGGGCGCATTGAGATAGATCCTTCCAGCTTCTCCACGGAATCGGTGCCCTACGAGATCATGCGGAAGATGCGGGCCAGCTTTTACGCAATGGGCCCGATGATCGCCCGGCTCGGGCGGGCAAAGGTGTCGCTCCCGGGTGGTTGCGCCATCGGCGACCGGCCCGTGGACCTGCACCTGAGGGGCTTCCACGCCCTGGGCGTCCGCATGGGGCGCAGCGCGGGGTACGTGCTCGCCCGGCACGAAGGGCTCACAGGCACCCGGCTTTCGCTGATGGGGACGAACGGCACCTCCGTCGGTGCCACCTGCAACGTGCTGATGGCGGCGGCGCTGGCCCGCGGAACGACGATCATTGACGACGCGGCCCGCGAGCCCGAAGTCATCGAGCTGTGCCGCTTCCTAAACTCCATGGGTGCGCGCATTCAGGGCGAAGGGACCAACCGCCTGCGCATCGAGGGTGTCGAGCGCCTGCGCGGCACCCGCTGGCAGGTCTCGCCGGACCGGATCGAGGCGGCCACGCTTGCCATCGCCGGGCTGATCACGCACGGGGACGTGGTCCTGGAAAATATGCCCCGGGAATACATGGGTGCGACACTCCTGGCGCTGGAGAACTGGGGCGCGGACCTCGAGTGGCGGGGGGAGAACACCCTCCGGGTGCGCCGCACGCGGGGACCAAAGCGCCCGCTTCAGATTGTGACGGAACCCTATCCCGGCTTCCCGACCGACGCGCAGCCGCAGCTCACCGCGTTGCTTGCCCTCACACCGGGGAAATCCGCCGTCCGGGAAACCATCTACGCCGAACGGTTCATGCACGTGCCTGAACTGAAGCGCCTCGGGGCGCGCATTACCACGCCGGAGCGCGGGCGCATTGAGATCGCGGGGACAAGCGCCCTTGAGGGGGCAGCGGTCATGGCCAGCGACCTCCGCGCAGGGGCGGCGCTCATCCTGGCGGCGCTGGCCGCCCACGGGACCTCGCAGGTCCGCCGCATCTACCACGTGGAGCGGGGCTACGAGAAGCTGGAAGAGAAACTGGCCTCCCTTGGCGCGCACATCCGCCGGGTCCCCGAGTCGGGAGACGATCCGGGACTGGCGGAAACCGCCAAGGCTCTGAAGGAAACCGAAGTCTCCGCGACGCTCGTGGACGGTGGCCCGCCGGTCACTCCGGCCCGCACCATCGGCACCCCGCTGGCCTGAGAGAGCTCGCCGGTGTCAAGCATCCTGGCTTGCGGCGTGAGCCGCCAGCATTCCTGACAGCATCTCCACCGATGGTCCCTGGCCGGGCTGTGTCCAGCGCCCCGCCAGATAAAGGCCCGGTATCTCCACCACCCGGTTCACCGGAAGGCGGCGAAGGTCCGCCGTGTTGCCAAGATACCAGCCGCCGGGCTTGAGCCGGCCGGGTTCCCACGGGTCCTCGGGCTGGACGGTCTCCCGCTCCACTGAGGCCTCGAGCCCGTCGAGCCCGGCACCTTCGAGCTGCCGGAAGACGCGGTCGCGTGCCTCGGACAGGCGCTCGGGACTCCAGCGGAACCGTTCCGAGGGCGGGGGGACCTCTATGGTCAGACGCAGCCCCTGCCGGCCGCGGGGAGCACAGGTGCGATCGAGGGCCGCCGGGCATTCCACCATGATCGAGGGCATCAGGGCGGGGACCCGCCAGCGGTCCAGAAAGCGTTCCTCCTCGCGCGGTTCCGGGCCGGGGAAGAGTGACAAGGGGCCCAGCTTTCCCCAGCTCTTGTTCGTGGCAAGCAGCCACGTCAGGCGGCATCCCGCCGGGCGGAGTTCTCCCCAGCGGCGGGTGATGGCCGTCACTGCCTCGCACTCCGGAAGCATGGACAGCACGCGGCCACGCGGGTTGCCGGTGTGGACGACGAGGCTCACAGCCAGCGTGCGGAATCCCTGTCCGGCGATGCGCCGGACGCGGCCATTCTGGAGTTCGATCCGCTCGGCCCGCACGCCGAAGGCGAACCGCACGCGCAGAAGCTGACAAAGCCGCAGCAGGCCCTGCCGGAGCGCCGCCCCACCACCTTCCACGGACCAGCCGCCCGACCGGAGCGCCTCCCAGAAAAGGCCGAGTCCAAGCCCGGTTGCGCCGGAGGTGTGTCCGTGCAGGGGCCGGTGTGCCGCGAGGAGCGGGTCCAGGAGTGGGTCCCTGCGCCCGAGGCCCGCCGAGCCGAGCCGGTCGAGCCGGCCAAGCCCCTTCTGTGGGGAAAGCTTTCCGCGCCCGTCCTGCAGTGCCGCCTGACGGTACCGGCGCAGGGCGCGGCCGAAGGATTCCGCCTGACGGGCAAAACGGCGCGCCACCCGGGCGTCCACGCCCGGGAGGGTCCGGATCGCCTGGGTGAAGCCGTCCGGGGAGGGTGGCAGGTCAAGCGGCTCCTCCCCCGGCCGGAAGAGGCGGAAGGAGTGCGGAAGCCGCTCGAGCGTGAGGAAATCCGTGAGGCGATGCCCGGCCGAGGCGTAGAGCTCCGCCATAACCTCTGGTCCCGACCAGACGACGGGCCTGGCCGGAAAGCGGAAGTCCGCCAACTTCTCATCATCCATCTCGGGTGCGGGGGAGGTGGCCTCCTCGAGGACGAGGACGCGGGCGCCGCGGACGGCCAACGACACGGCCGCCGCGAGCCCGGCCAGCCCGCTTCCCACGACGGCGGCCCGTCTGCCCTTCAGCGTGTCGCGAACTTCGAGCGCCAATTATCCCCCCGGGATTGGCTGGGAGGCGGTGTGTGGCAGCCGCTCCTCCCCGCCAGCCGTTTTCCTATCAATTCGTCTGGCGACGGGTCACTCGTCCTCACCGGCCACGATGGGGAGAATGGCCCGCGCGTAGCCGTCGAAGTAGTACCAGACCAGCTCGCGTCCTTCGGCGGTATCGAAGTAGGCCGGGTCCTTCGGGATGTCCGATGCGAAGTGAAACCAGCCGGCCTCGTGGAAATGCTGGACCTGGTACTCCAGCTCATCGTCCGCCTCCATCTCGTCTTCCAGGAACTCGGTCATGGTGCCGCCATTGGACTCGACGGCTTCCTCGACTTCCTCGTTCGCCCACCGGTCCTTGGCGGCGAAGCCCACGCGGACGGTGCTCCCCCCGTGACGCACGGCGAGGTAGGCGACCTTCTCCGGCGCCCGGCCGATGGTGGCAAGTACCTGCTCCCCTGCTCCTGCGACCTGCGGCGGAGGTTCGATCAACAGTTCCGCGTGGGGTGAGTTCGCAATTTTTTCGTGTATCCACTGCTTGAGTGCTTCCATGCGGTCGGCTCCATTTCGTGCGTCCTGAGAGGACACCGTTCCGGGTGCGGACCCTACGGGCGCCTGCGGCGCTTCTTGGGCCGCTTGCCCCTGCGCTTGCCTTGCGTGGTGTCCCCCTCCGGCGGGGGAGCAAGGTCCTCACCAGCTTTTTCCGGCTGGCTTGGCTTGGCGGAGGGATCCGCTTTCGCGGCGGCCTGGCCCCTGCGCCTGGCCCCGCGCCGGCGCTTCTTGGGCGGGCGGCCCGCAGGCTTCTGCTCCGTGTCGGGAGCCGCCACCTCCGGTTCGGTGGGGGGCTCGGCCGGCTTGGCGGGCGGAGCGGAGGCCTTGCCTTCCTGCTTCTCCGTCTTTTGGCGCATCTTCTTGCCGAAGCGCTTCAACTGCTCGGGCACCTTGGCCTGGGAGGGATCCAGCTCGTCCGCCTTGATGTTGCGAAGCGACGCACCATCGGACACAAGGTAGGTCCCGGCGATAAGGTTGCGGTCCACGATCACCAGGTCCTTCCCTTCGTGGTGCACCGTGGCGCCCTTGGGCAGGGCGGAGCGGGACATCTCGCGGTACTGGTCCACCTCGTAGGAGAGGCAGCAGAGCAGGCGGCCGCACTGGCCGGAGAGTTTCGTCGGCGGCAGGTTGATGTCCTGATCCTTGGCCATCCGGATGGTGATGGGGCGGAACTCGCTGAGCCAGGAGGAACAGCACGTCTGGAGGCCGCAGACCCCGAATCCATCCACGAAGCGCGCCTCATCGCGCACGCCGATCTGCCAGAGTTCGATGCGCATCTTGAGCAGGGCGCTCAGTTCCTTGACGAGCCGGCGGAAGTCCACCCTCTGGTCGCTGGTGAAGTGATAGACGGCCTTGTCCCCGCCGGGCTCAATGCGCACGTGGCTGATCTTGATGTCCATGCGCAGGGACTCGGCCTTCTCCTTGCCGAGCACGAGGGCGCGGCGTTCCTGGAGCTTGCGGTCCCACCAGGCTTCGACTTCCTGTTCGGTGGCGCGGCGCACCACGCGCGGGTAGGGCTGACGGTGGAGCTTGAGCTGCTGCGAGGACTTGTATTCCAGCCCGGCCACGAAGGCCACGTCCTCGGAATCGTGGCGGGGGACGACGACGAAGTCCCGCGGGCGCAGGTCCCTCAGCGTCCCCGGATCGTATATCCGGGGCATCTCTTCCTGCGAGAATTTGACTGCCACGAAAAGCGCCATGGCGCCTTGCCGATTCCCTGGACCAAGAGTGGAGGTGACGGTCCCGCATCGGACCGCTGGACACGCCCTCCGCGATGCCGCACGCTGTAAAGGTCTGCTCCGCGCCGGCGTGGCTCAACCGGAACCCTGCCTGCCCGGCATCAAACCGGCTCCCCCTGTGGGGGATTGTCAATCGGCCACAAGACTGGAGGACGAATTATGAGGCTCAAGGGACAAATCATCTGGATCACCGGATCAGCCAAGCGCGTGGGCCGGGTCTGTGCGCTGGCCTGCGCCCGGGAAGGCGCGGACATCGTGGTGCATTGCCGGGCATCGCGCAGCGAGGGTGAGGAGGTGGTGCGCGAGATCGAGGCCCTCGGCAGGCGGGCCATGCTGGTGCAGGGGGATCACTCCGAGTCCGCGGACGTGCACCGCATGGTTGAGGAAATCGGATCGCAGTTCGGCGGGCTCACGACGCTGGTCAACTCCGCGGCGGGCTTCCCGCGCGCGAGGTTCGAGGACATCACCGAGGAGGACTTCTTCTCCATCGTGCGCACGAACCTCTGGGGTCCGTTCCTTTGTGCGCAGGCGGCGGTTCCCCTGCTGCGGAAGGCCCGGCCCGGCCGGCTGGTGAACGTCACCGACTGGGCCGTCGCGCGGCCCTACCGCTTCTACGCCCACTACATGGCGGCCAAGGGTGGCCTCGACACGGTGACGCGGGCGCTGGCCCGGGAGCTGGCGCCGGAGGTGCTCGTGAACGCCATCGCCCCGGGTCCGGTGCTCGAACCGCCGGACCTCAAGGCCGAAGACCGCGAGAAGGTGCTGGCAAAGATTCCCGTCAGGCGCTGGGGGACCCCGGAGGACGTGGCGAAGGCGCTTGTGTTCCTCCTCGAATCGGATTTCCTCTGCGGAGAGACCATCACCGTGGATGGCGGAAGGACCGTGGGATGAACAGGAACGGGGAGCCGGGCGC
>SLOM01000182.1 GCA_007132505.1 Candidatus Sumerlaeota bacterium | reverse complement strand
GCCCGCGAAGCTGCCAGGGCGTCATGTGGGCCACGTAGAGCGCGAAGAAACCAAGTCCCACACCGCGCATCAATATCCCGAGCACGATGCGCCAGATGGCAACGCCGCGTTCCAGCCGGGAACTCAGCGCGAAGGGGAAAGCCACGCCCATCGAAAAGAGAAAGGCCGGGAAGACCAGGTCCACCCATGTATAGCCAGGTATGGGCTCGAAGACGAAGTCCGGTGGGGGGACCTGGGCGTGGTACATCCAGCCGGGCAGTTCGGCGCCCCTGAGCAGGCCGGAGAAGCACATCGTGAAGATGGCCAGCCCGCGGAGGGCGTCCAGAGCGAGAGCACGCCTCGGTCTGGATTCCTGCGGCTGGAGAATGTCGGCCGTGGCGGTGCTCAAGCGGACAGGGCTCCTCTCGTCGTCATGTGCGCCAGATCAGCTTGAAGCGCGTCAGGATGCTCACCATGACAGCCAACACGGCGGTCTTCACAAGAGCCCACCCGCCGAGCAGCCATGGTGTCCTCAGGTACTCGGCCGCGAGGGCGTTCAGCCAGGTGATTGCCATGATCGGCTCCATCAGGTTGTTGATGCCGGTGTAGGCCACCATGGGGTTCTGGCCGTTGTGGATGATGATCGTGAACCAGCGGGACTTGCGGAAGATGTCTATCCAGACGGTCAGGATCACCAGGCACAGGATGGACAGGCCCAGGCTGACGAAGTAATAGGCGTTGTTGCTTGGGCTCTTCTTGATGCCGCCGCCCTCGGTCGGTTCGAAGAGGAGGCCAATGGTCAGCCAGAAGAATCCCCAGAGGAACAGTGAGCGGAGCAACGCCTCGGCCGGGGTGCGCGCCTGCGAGAAGAGCGGCACCATTGCTGTCAGTACCGCGATGGTCAGGTAGGGCGTGAGCCACTCCCATCGGACGTAAAGGCCGGTGTGGACGAACACCACGAGGGCCAGCAGGCCGAAGGCGATCAGGTGCAGGCGCCAGGGCGTCCATGCCTCCGAGTTCTCCGCGCCGGGGGACTTCATCCAGCGCATCAGCATCTCGCCAACCATCGTCCCCGGAACAACCAGGAAAAGATATTTCAGCCAGTCGAACTGGTAGAACCACCCGAGCGAGCCCGCATCGAACGGAAGCCAGTTCGTCGGATCCTGCACCAGCAGCTTGACCCAGGAGTCATCCACCTTCACTGCCTCGCGCATGCCGAACAGCACCGCCAGAGAGCCGAGCCGCAGGAGCCAGCTCCCCCGCGTCAGCAGCCAGATTACCATCCCGAAGAAGGCCATGTTGGCCAGAACCATCAGGATGATGTTGCTCCGGTAGAGGCTGAAGTCGCCACCGTAGATCAGATAGAGGTAGAGGGCCGCAACAGCCACACCCGCGGTCCGGATGCCCACCTGGAGCTGCATGCTCCACGAGGGCGGAAAGCGGAGGTAGACGGGGAAAAGCAGCAGGAAACCGAGCAGGCCCAGCAGCCACGTCCCGGTGTGGGTGCCTTCCTCCGCTTCCCAGGGCAGGAAGCCGTCCATCGTCCACGGGACGATGTGAGCGAAGTAGATCCCGAAGAACGAAAGGGAGACCATCCGCCAGAAGGCCTTCGCTCCGAGCAGCCAGGGCGAGGCACCCTTGGCGATCCGCCGGGCCGCGGCGAAGGGCATCGCCACACCCATCGAGAAAAGGAACGCGGGAAAGACGAGATCCACCCAGGTGAATCCGGGTATGCTCGTGTCGAGCGCCCCGGTGGGCGGCGGGTTCTGCGCGTGATACATCCAGCCGGGAAGTGCCTTGCCTTCACCGTAAGGGACGCGGCCGGAGATGACCATGCCCATGATGGCGAAGCCGCGGAGGGCATCAAGGGCGAGGGCGCGAGGGACAGCGCCGCCTGCAGGTGCCTCAGGCTGGGGTGAGGGCTGTGGTCCGCTTGGCGGGGGTTCGGTGGCGGTTGTCTCGGTCACTGGCTGTCCTTCCGGCCAATTATTTCGCCGTTTTATTTAATTGGAGCCGCTCGGAACGCAAGCCGTTTGAGCCCCCGGCCGCGAAAAAAGAGGCATCCCGGCAGTGTGCCGCAAAATTGACCCCGCGGTAGCCTCTATAAAGCCCGCCAGAAAAGTTTGGGAAAAAATTCACAAAGCCGGGACTTTTGCCTTGAGCCACCAATCGCCGGGCTCCTACCACCGTGCCGCGCTCCGGCAGGACGGCCTTGTGGACGGTGCAGCCGGGGCAATTCTGGAGCCATCAGCCCTTGTCCGGTGACAACAAGTGGCGCAAGCGGGGCAAGGCGTTCCGCAGGGAAGGGATAGCCTTCGCGATCCCGATGGTTCTTGTCACCTTTCCGGTCGCGGCTGGAGTTTTGGGTAAGATTCTTGCCGACTGGCTGGAAAAGCCCTGGATTGTCGCGGTGGCAGTCCTTGTGGGTCTGGCGGCCGGACTCCGCGAGTGCGTGCGCCTGGTCAAGCTGCTCAACCGCGAAAACAACGAGTAACCCCCACACCAGCACCCAGGGAACGATCTTGGACCTTCCGGACCTGAAGAAAATCTTCCTGGCCACAGCCCTCACCACGATCGTGGTGGGGCTGGCAGCAACCGTCTTCTCCTTCGAATGGGCGGTACGCTACTTCGCCGTGGGCGGCCTGGCCTTGGTGAACTGGATCGCCCTCGCCCTGATCCTGGTGGGTGTCTTTGCCCGCAGCGTGGCGATGATCCTGGGAGGTTTTGCCCTCAAGCCTGTCGTTCTGGGGGCGCTTCTTTATGTCGTGATGAACCTTGGCCTCGAGATCAGCTCTTTCCTGGCCGGAATGAATACGTTTTTCTTGGTCCTCTTCGTTTACATGGCTTTCTTCGGCGGTGCCCAGAAGGCCCGCTCCGTGTTGGACGCCATGATGCAGGGGGAGGACCGGATTAATGGCTGATCTGGAGCTCGCTGAGACGATGGAGACGCAGACCGCACAGAACGGCGCCGCGCTGGACCTCTCGCCCCCGGAGCAGCCCCCGGCCGCCCCGGAGCTTGCGGGCCGGTACATCTTCCACCCACCCGAACCGCCCCACCTGATCGCGATCTGGTACTCCCGGGAACAGGATGCCCTGAAGGCTGAGTACATGGCAGCGAACCCGGACGCACCGGCGCCGGCCGCCGTCGAGCACTGGGTCCGCCACGAAAACGGCGAGTGGGTACCCGTCCCCGGTGAGAAGCCCACGATCCCGCAAGTGCTTCACGCCGGGACGATGCGCAAGGAGCTGCCGCTCATCGGGTACGCGCCTTGGGAAAACCATGTTTACTTCGGGATTGCGCTGCTTTTCGTCGCAGGGGTGTTCGTTGCGGCGACCCGCGGTCTGAGGCGCGACCGTGTGATGTCCATGCGCCGGCCCACCCGTGTGCAGATGTTTGTCGAGACCGTGGTCGAGGGGATGTACGAGTTCTGCAAGGGTGTCCTTGGGCCGGAAAACGGCCGGAAGTATCTCCCGTATATCGGGACGCTCTTCCTCGTCATTCTCACCTGCAATATCATGGGGATGATTCCGCTGATGCGGGCCCCCACCGCCTCGATCGTGATTACGGGGAGCCTTGCCATCTGCACAGTCCTGGTCGTGCAGATCACCGCCTGGAGCCGGCTTGGGCCTGTGACCTACGTGCATCACTTGATGGGGAGTCCACGCGATTTGGTTGGCTGGATACTGGCTCCACTGTTTCTGGTTCTGGAACTGATTTCGGACTTCATCGCCAAGCCGCTCTCGCTCGCCCTGCGTCTTTTCGGCAACATTTTTGGGAAGGACATCCTGCTTGGCGCCTTCCTGATGATGGGCATCGGCCTAATGACGACGATGGCAGGTGCTGCGGTGGGGGATATCGTGGGCGTGCCTCTGACGATTCCCTTCTACTTCCTCGGCCTGCTGCTCTCGATCATTCAGGCCGTTGTCTTCTCGCTGCTCTCAACGATTTACATCGCGCTGGTCCTGCCGCATGATGACCATCACGATGATGAGCATGCCGCGGAGCCTCACGTTGGCGCCGCCGAGCCAACAGTCCGAGACCCGGTTCCGGACCGACAACCCCTCTGAGGGGCCCGATGGGATCAACCCGGGAGCAGGTGCCCCGGTTTTTCACAAGTCCGATCCGGCTGCCGCCGGCGGAACCAATCAAGGAGGAAGAAAACAAGCATGTTCCCCAATCCAGAAACTGCCCTCGCCGTTGCTTACCCGTTGTGCCTTGCAGTCGCGGCCCTCGGTGCGGCCCTAGGCATCAGCCGCGGCATGGCCGCCGCCATGGAAGCCATGGCACGCCAGCCGGAAATCGCCGGCAAGATCCAGACGGCCATGATCATCGGCGCCGCCTTCATCGAAGCTCTGGCCATCTACGCGTTGATCTCGGTCTTCCTGATCGCCTGAGGTCCAGCCATCGGTCCGCGCGGCAGGATGGAGCGCGGACCCCGAACCATGACGGGGGCGTCCCTGCCCCCGACAAGAACCGCAGGGAAGGACTACCATGCCCGATCCGGTAATGCTCTTATCCGCTGGCTACGAGACCCTGGTCGCCCAGGTTCTCACCGTGATCATCGCCTTTTCAGCGGTGGCCTACATTCTGTATTACTTCGCCTGGGGACCGGTCATTCGCATGCTCGACGAGCGGCGGGAGATCATCACCCGGGAGTTCGACACGATCGAACAGAAGCAGGCCATGCTCGAAAGCCAGATCAAGGACTACGAGGAACGCCTGCGCCACATTGATGCCGAGGCACGCGAGCGCACCAACAAGGCGATCGAGGAAGGGCGCAAGGCCGCCAGCGGCCTGCTTGACGAGGCGCGAGCACAGGCCGAGCAGATCCGCGGCAAGGCCCGCGCGGATATACAGCTCGAAATCGAGAAGGCCCGTGCCATACTCCGGGAGGACATGGTCAACATGACCCTTTCCGCCACCGAGAGGCTCCTGCGGGAGAAGCTCGACAGCGAGCAGCACCGCCGGCTCATCGAGGCCTACCTCAGTGAACTGGAGCAGCGGCAGGCGTCATGAACCCCGCGGAATCCCCCCTCGTAAACTCCTACACGGAGGCGCTCTTCTCCGCCGCGCTGGCCCGGCAGGTACTCGACGATATTGCCGGCCAGGCAAGGGAAGTCCTTGTGCTGATTGAGAGTCAGCCGCGCTTCCGCGCGTTTCTGGGGGCGCCGAATATCTCCCGCGCGCAGAAGGAACGCGTGCTGACCGGAATGCTGGGGGATCGTGTCCATCCGCTCTTTCTCAGCCTGCTGCGCCTGCTGGTCCGGCGCGGGAGGCTGTTGATCGCCGGACGGGTCCTCCGGAACCTCGAGTTCTTTTACGACCGGTACCGGGGTTTTTATCAGGCCATTGTGGTAACGGCCGTGGAACTCGACAGCCAGGAGCGCGAAGCCATGCGTGAGCGGCTGGAAAAGCATCTGAAACTGAAGCTGACCATCACCTGGAGGACCGACCCGTCGGTCATTGGGGGGGTACGGTTCCTCTGTGGCGACACGTTGATAGACAGAACAATATCCGACCAGCTCTTCCGGCTCAGGTCGGACATGATGAGGGCAAAGGTCTACTGACCGGCCCGTTTTCCCTGCGGGTGGATGGCTGCCCCGCACACCAACCAAGGCTCTGGAGTCCCTGAAGCATGTCCACTTCCATTCGGCCCGATGAAGTTTCCTCCATTCTGCGGAAGGAGCTGGAGAGTTTCGACACGGCGCTCGACATCGAGAGTGTCGGCACGGTTCTCCGCGTCGGCGACTCCATCGCCACCGTGTACGGACTCCAGGACGCGATGGCGGGGGAACTGCTGGAGTTCCCCGGCGGCGTGGTCGGCATGGTGCTGAACCTTGAGGAGAACAGCGTCGGCTGCGCGCTCTTCGGTTCGGACACCGGGATCAAGGAAGGCGATACGGTCCGCCGGACGGGGCGAATCGCCGAGGTGCCGGTGGGTGACGAGGTCATCGGCCGGGTGCTGGACGCGCTCGGAAAGCCGATAGACGGAAAGGGCCCCGTGACGGCGAGCGACAGCCGCCGGCTGGAGTCCCCCGCTCCCAACGTCCTTGCCCGCAAGTCCGTCCACCAGCCGCTCATGACCGGCCTGAAGGCGATTGACTCCATGATCCCGATCGGCCGGGGGCAGCGCGAGCTCATCATCGGCGACCGGCAGACCGGCAAGACGGCCATCGCCATTGACACGATCATCAATCAGAAGGGGCAGGACGTTTACTGCTTCTACGTCGCCATCGGCCAGAAGCAGTCGTCCGTGTCCGGTGTTGTCCGGATCCTCGAGAAGCATGGGGCCATGGATTACACCACGGTAATTTCCGCCTCTGCGGACTCACCCGCCTCGATGCAGTTTCTCGCTCCCTACGCCGGCGCCACGATGGCCGAGTACTTCATG
>SLOM01000129.1 GCA_007132505.1 Candidatus Sumerlaeota bacterium | reverse complement strand
GACCTCGGTTTGGCGGTGCACCCGCTCGGAGCCTGGGTGGCCGTTCTGGCGGATTCCTGGAATCATGACATGTTGGGCGCGCGCCGGCCATGGATGGTCTCCCCCGCGGCAGCAGTGGGCTCAGCCATGGTGTCGGCCGCGGGAGTGGTGCTGCTGGCGCTTGGCATCGCGCGCCTCGTGCGGGGCTGCCGCCGCGGCCTGCACGGGGAGGGCACGCTTGCACTGGCGCTTATGCTGCCGCTGGCGGGGACGGCCGTGGCCTTCGGCCTGTTGCTGCGGGCGTCGGTGCCGCCCTACATGCTGCCGGCGCTGGTGCCGGCGGTGCTGGCAGCGGCATGGGCGATTTCCGAAGGGACAGCAGGGACGAGAGAGACCAAAGCGACGGCTGCGGGGGTGGGCGCCACCTCCGGGCCGGAAGACGCCATGGAACGCCAGCCTGCCCCGGATGCTTCGGCCGGAAAACCCAGTGCGTCCGCGGCAGGTGGTGAACCGCCCGGACGCACCGTCTGCCCCGTCCCCGCCTGCGCGTGCTCCGTCCGCGTGCCGGACACTGTTGTGGCGCTGGTGCTGGCCGGATACGCGCTGGGAGCGCTCCTGCTCGTGACGGAAGTCCGGGCCGATCTCGCCACCGGCGGGGAGGGAAGCCCGACGCTCGGGGCGAAGATGGTCGCCGTGGAGTTGATTTCCGGCACAGCCGGGGAGCGCCCCTTCGCCGTCTATCAGAACGCGCGTCATCCGGATTCGGGCGTGGACCACTGGCTGGATTTCCTGCTGCATCACTATGGCCAGAGCGATCGCGTGCGGGGCACCGTGGGGGAGGACATCCTGTTCGGCTTCGTAGTGGTGGACCGCCCGGACAGGGTCCCGCCCGCGGCCGCGTCCTTCCTGCGCGGACGTGCTTCCCTGCACATCCACTGGGCGCGCATTGATCTATACGTGCTGGAGGAGGAAGCCCTGGAGGAATGGGAAGCAATGATGAGGAGCGGCGGGCTGCCGGAAGCCATCGGCGGATGACGCGCAGCCGGACGGCAGGGCAGGCGGGACGAACTTCGCCTTGAAATCCGCGGCCCCACGGCAACCATCCGAAGTCCCGCGGGGGAGGGATCACCAGAATCAACCATGAACACCCACGGCACGACCCCGAAACTCCTGCTTGTGAACGACGACGGCATTGACGCGCCGGGCCTGCAGGCCCTGCGCCGCGCCCTTGCCGGCACGTACGAGGTGCTGGTGGCGGCCCCGCTCTACGAAAAGAGCGGGGCCGGCTGCTCGCTCTCCCTCTCGAACGAGATGGAGATCGCCGCACGGCGCGAAAACGGGCAACTCTGGGGCTACTCCATTGACGGGACACCCGCCGACTGCGTGAAGTTCGCGCTCACCGAACTGCGCACGCGCCACGGATTCGAGCCGGACCTGGTCCTGAGCGGCATCAACCGCGGCCTGAACGCCGGCAATTCGGTCTTCTACTCCGGCACCGTGGCGGCCGCCATCGAGGCAACACTCTACGGTTCCCGCGCCATGGCATGTTCGCTCTCATGCTGGGGTCACCCGGTCCCGTTCTACGAGGATGCAGCCCGGGCCGTCGAGGCACTCGTCCCGTGGATTCTTCGGGCGCCCATGCCACCCCGCACCGTCTGGAACCTGAACATTCCCAACGCCCGGTTCGGCGGGGGGCTCCCGCCACTTCGGCTGACCAACCACGGCACGTCCTTCTACGCGGATGATTTCGAGCTCTATCGCCAGGAAGGCGACCGTCTATACTATCGCAATGTGGGAACGCACCTGACCGCCTGTGCGCTCAGCGAGGACTCCGACGACCGCTGTGTCTCGAACGGCGAACTCTCGCTGTCACTCCTCCGCACGGACCTCTCCTGCTCTCCCCCCCAAGGCTACGCCGAGGACCTGCAGGGCTATTGGAACGGCGGCACCCCGCGGCCCGCGGAACCATCCCCCGGCACACAGGAGCGTTAGCTTTGAGTCCGGCACGATCCGCCCTCGACCGGTGCCTTGCGGCGCTTCCACCGCAATCGCTCGTGCTGGTGGCGGTCTCGGGTGGAGCAGACTCCGTCTATCTGCTGCATCTTCTGGCGGACCGGCTCCCGGCGCTGGGGCATCGCGTTGCGGTGATTCACGTGAACCACGGCCAGCGCGGTGCGGATTCGGACGCCGACGCGCTCTTCGTGGAGGAACTGGGGCGCGAGCTCGGTGTGGACGTCTATATGGAGCGCCCGGCTGTGCCCGCGTCGGCTGGCGAGGACATGCTGCGCGAGGCACGCCTTGCCGCCATGAAGCGCGCCGCCAAGGCACTGGGAGCCGCCGCGGTGGCGTTCGGCCATACGCTGGACGACGCGGCGGAGACCTTCCTGCTGATGGCACTCCGGGGCAGCGGACCGCACGGCTTGGGCTCCATGACGGAGGTGCGCAAACTGTCCGGCAGCCTGCTTTTCCTGCGCCCCATGCTCGACATGGAGCGGGAAGCGGTGCGCGCGAAGCTCACCAAGCGCGGCCACTCCTGGCGCGAGGATGCCTCCAACACGGACGTGCGCTTCCGGCGAAACGCCCTGCGGCGGGACGCGATTCCCCCGCTCATCCGTCTCGAAGGGCATGCGATCCGGCAGCTGGCCCGGAGCGCCGCCCTGACCGGGACACTGTCCCGCGATCTCACCGTTCTGGCCGACGCCATCGTCCTGACAGCCCTGCGCCACTGCGGGGGGGGGACTGCGCTCTTCCGCCTGCCGGACATGAGCGGGTTCCCACCTGAGCCGGCAGCGGAGGTACTCCGCGCCATGCTCCGTGTCTATACGGAGCAGGCCGGATGCGGGACAAGGCCCCTCCTCCCGGGCCGGGCGCTGCTGACCGACATCGCCACGCACCTGGTCAACCCGCCCCGCGAGCCCTCCGCCTTCCGCCTGCCGCAGGGGGTTTGCATCTGGCTCGGGCGGGAAGCACTTCTGTTTCCAGAGCATCTGTCGCTGGAAGAGGCGCTCATGCGGTGCCGCTCGGCGCTGCCCGTCCTTGTCTATCAGGGTCCGGACTTTCCCTTGGACACAGAGGGTGACCACTGCCTGGAGGGAGAGACACTCCGGGTGGAGCTGCTCTCCGGCCCGCCCGGTGCCCTGCTCCCGCACCTCTTCTGCGCCGGGGAGCGGGTTGCCTGGTTTGACCGGGACCAGTTGGAGGGGCCGCTCACGCTGCGGCGCATCAGGCGGAGCGACCGGGTGGAGCTAGCAGACGGGACACGCAAGCTCGCTACGAAAGTGCTCCACGAGCATGGCGTCCCCGCCCAGTTGCGCACGGGCTGCGTGGCGGGACTCGCCGCCGGCAAGCGCCTCATCTGGATTCCAGGCATCTGGCGCGGCCCGGCAGCGCGCCTTGCCGCGGACAGCCGGCACCTCATGCGGCTCGAATGGCGGCCGCGAACGCAGGAACCGACTGCTTGACGGAAGGCTTCGCCACCGCAAGGCTGCCCGGCAGAGAGGTTCCGCGCTGCGGCACGGCATTGGCTCGCTGGCAGGGTAGACTCTGAAAACTCCCCACATGACAAGCAAAGCACCCCATGTTCAGGAAACACGACCCCACACACGTTCCCTCACGCCAAAGCGCACTCTCCGCGGGCCTGCTGGCGACGGCGCTGCTCCTCTCTGCCTGCCAAGAGGAGCAGATCCTCTACCGCGCGGAGAGCCCCACGCCCATCCCCCCCGTTCCCGAGCGTCCGGAATCCCCACGGACCGATTTCGCGGCGGTGCATACCGGCGGTACCGGAGCCGCCGCGTTCGAGCTGCCCGCACCCGAACCCACCACGTTCGACGCCGAAGCCCCTAATGAACCCTTCCGCAGCGTGGCGCTGGAGGGCGTTCAGGCCCGCGTCCCTTTGCGCTACCGCCAGACGCCATCGCCATCAGACATGCGGCTTGTCCAGTACGACGTCCCGGCGCCGGAAGAAACGGCACTCCCCGAGGGCGAGTTCGTCGTGTTCCACTTCGGGGAAGGTCAGGGTGGTGGCGTGCGGGACAACGTGATGCGCTGGGCTGGCCAGTTTCAGCCTGCTCCCGGCGCAGAGACACCCGTCACTCGTTACGTGCAGGGCCGGGTGGATGGGCTGACGGTGACGCGCCTGACGCTTGAGGGGCAGTACGTCCCCGCCGGAATGGGGGCGGACCTTCCCGGCCCGGCCCCGCAGGACCGATGGGCGATGGAAGCACTCGTCGTGGAGGGTGGCCCGCGCGGCAACCTCTACCTGCGGCTCACCGGACCGGCAGAACTCGTGCAGGCCGAGTCCCATGTCATCGCCCATGTGGCCGCGAGCCTCGAGCGTGACGGCGCAGCGCGGCCGGAGGAGCACGCACACACCGAGCCGGCTCCGGAGCCACCAGAGGGCGAGAGCGGGGTCTCCCTCGTGCAGGCGCCGGGCGTGGCCTTCGCCATCCCCGCCTCCTGGGACCCCGTCCCCACCGGGGGGGGCATGAGAGCCCTTGAATTCGCTGTGCCCGGCCCGGGCGGCACGGGAGAGCTGGCGGTTTTCTATTTCGGCCGCGACGGCGGAGGGACGGCCCAAGGCAATATAGACAGATGGATCTCGCAGGTCACGCAACCAGGCGGCGGCAGCTCACGCGATCACGCCCGCGTGCAGCAGAGGACCGTGGGCCGGTTCTCCGTGACCACCGTCACCGTGGAGGGCACCTACCGGGCGACTCCGATGGGTCCCCAGGCACCGGCTCCGGAGCCACTGGAGGACCACGGCCTGTTCGGCGCCGTGATCGAGGGCGGTGCGGAGGGCAGCATCTTTGTCCGTCTGACCGGCCCGGTGGAGACGGTCCGCGCCAATGAAGACGTGATGAATGCCCTCGTGGCGAGCCTGCAGGAACCCTGAACTGCGTCTAGACAGTGTGGGCGAGCAGTGCCTTCGCCACGGCAATGGCCGACAGCAGCGAGGAGGGGTCGGCCACTCCGCGCCCTGCTATGTCGAAGGCCGTGCCGTGGTCCACGCTCGTCCGCACGAAGGGAATGCCCATCGTGACGTTTACGCCGGTTTCGAAGGCGAGGGCCTTGAACGGAATGAGGCCCTGATCGTGGTAGAGACAGAGGTGGGCGGTGTAGTGCGAGAGGGCCGCCGACGTGAAGGCGGTATCGGGGGGGAGCGGTCCCTCGGCGTCCAGGCCGTCGCGCTGGAGCTGCTCCACGGCCGGCCGGATGACGCGTTCCTCCTCGTCCCCAAAAAGGCCGGCCTCCCCAGCATGCGGGTTCAGTCCGAGCACTGCTATACGCGGCCAGACCCCGCGCAGCCGGCCCACGCTGCTGCCGAGCAGGTGCCCCACCTGCACGATCCGCGCCACGGAGAGCGAATCCGGCACGGAGCGCAGCGACTGGTGCACCGTCGCCAGGCCAACGGCCACCTTCGGGCTGTACATCAGCATGGCGAAGTTCTTCGTCCCGGTGCGCTCGGCAAAGATCTCCGTATGACCAGGGAAATCAATTCCCGCCAGAGCGAGGGCGTGCTTGCTGATCGGTGCCGTCACGACGCCCTGGAAGATTCCCCGCCGTGCGCCTTCGATCGCGAGCTCGATGGCAGCGAAAGCCGCCCGGCCGCCTTCCGCGCAAGCGGCTCCGGGAGGAACGGGGGATGTCAGGGTTCCCGTGTCCACAAAAGGGACAGTGCCCTGCCGGTGGACGGGATACTCGGCGGCAAGATCGTCCAGAGTCTGGCATTCGAGGTGTATATCCAGCGCAAGACGCCGCGCGGCTTCCTCCAGGACGCAGCGCTCGCCGGTAAGGACGATCTCCGCATCCTGCGCGGCCCGCAGGGAAATCTCCGGCCCGATGCCGGCCGGATCCCCCACGGTGAGGACAAGGCGCGAAGCGCCGGGGCCGCGCATCAGCGGAGGTTCGCCAGCCGGTAGTCCTGGTCCGGGAAGAGCGGGAAGTCCTGCGAGCACATCTCGTACAGACGGCTGGCAGTGCGCTCGCCCACGTGAGCCCGGAGCTGTTCCTCACCACAATTGGTCGTGACGAGGAGCGCCCTTGCCGATTCATACCGCCGGTTGACGATCAGGTAGAGCCGGTCTCGCACCCAGTTGGTGGCCGATTCAGCGCCGACGTCGTCGAGTACCAGCAGATCGGACTCCTCCATCTCCGCCAGTAGTTCCGCCTCGGATTCGAGACTGCCGCGGTTGTAGCTGTCCCGTAGGCGGGAGAGCAGATCGTTGAAATTCGTGTAGTGCCCGGTGAAGCCGCGGCGGAGGACCTCCTTCAGGATGCCGACAGCGATGTGCGTCTTGCCGCTGCCCGGCTTGCCGCGAAGAAGCAGCCCCTCTGATTCGTCCTTCCGGAACGACCGGGCGTAGGCGCGGGCCGCCTGCACGATTTGGGCACGTGTCCGGTCGCCCTTCTGATGCTGGAAGGTGTCCAGCTCCTTGTCCATGAACCTGACCGGAATGCCCGAATTCCGGACGCGCGATCCGCGGCGGACCACCTGCTCGTACATGCCGCAGTCGCAGGGCCGGGCAATGTTGCCCTCGTCGAGGTAGTATCCATATCCGCCGCAGCGCTCGCAAACGGCGGAAGCCGCGGTGGAGCCGGAGGCCGGCTTGGCTTTCTTCTTCGCTGCCATTGTCTGCCTGCCGTTCAGTCGAAGTCGAAGGGGCGGTCGGGGCGCTCGATCGGCTTGTCCTTCAGCTTGTCGCGCTTTTCCTCGAAGAGCTTGTCGAGCTTGGCGAGCTTCTCCTTCTCCCGCTCGCGTGCCTTTTCGAAGGCCTTCTGGGCGCGCTCGTTGGACTCGAGCACCTTGCGCCGGGCGTCCTCGAACCGGTCGCCCGTGCTCTCCTCAATGATGGGTTTGCGCACCTCGAGCACCTTGCCCGTCTCACGCTCCACAATCAGGGTGACCTTGCATCCGGGGCAGACGACGCTGAGGGGTTCGTCGCTCATTGTGGGCCTTCCTTCGTTTCGGGGATGGGGCGCTTTCTCATGCGCCACGCAGACGGGCCGCAAGCCCGGGCGTAATCAAATCACGGTGTGCCTGTTGTTCCAAGCGGATTAGGACGCGGGGCTTCAGTTCCCGGCGGCGCCGCTGCCGGAGTTGGCCATCAGCGCGGCGGACAACCCATAGATGAGGGCATTGCGCACGACCGAATCCACCGCCATGTGCTCGTCCGCCTGATGGGCCAGCGCCTCGTCCACGCCGGGCAGAACGGGCCCGAACGCGCAGCAGTTGGGGAAGGCCTTCGCGTAGGTCGTCCCTCCGATGGCCACCTGCCGGCACGGCTCTCCCACGACGAGTTCGTATGCCTTCCGCAGGCTGGCCAGGAACTCGCCGATGGCGGGCTGGTCCGGGTCGAGATAGGTCGCGTCCACGCCGTTGCCCTTGCGGACGATTTCGACGTCGAGGCCGCTCAGCTCGCGGAAGGCGTCCACCGCCTCCTGGGCCTTGCGCATTACCTCCGCCCCGCTCAGACCCATCGTCTGGCGGACATTGAGGAGCGCGGTGCCCCCCTCAGGGCCGATGTCCAGCAGGCTCAACACCGCCGTCGTATCGCCGACGAACGGATGGTTCGTTTGGATACCCAGCGTGCTGCCGTCCGTCTCCGAGGCAAGCACGGTAAGGAATTGCACGAAAGCCCTCACCTCGCGGGGCAGCGTCTCGATGTCGGCGAAGAACCGCAGCGCGTCCGCCACGGCGTTGTGCCCCTTGTCCGGCGTGGAGCTGTGGGCTGCCTTGCCTAGGAATGTCACGAGCGCCTCGTAATAGTCTTGGGCCTTCGATTCCGCTTCATCGTCCGGCACCAGGGTGACGTTCGCGTTGGGGTTCTCCACCGTGAAGCGCGTGGTCTCCCGGACCAGTTCCTTCATCACGTCATTCTTGTTCTCCTGCGGGAAGCGCAGCCTTACCTCCGCCGTATCCGGGACGATATTGGCCCGGCTGCCACCGGCGAGGCTGACGAATTCCATCCGCGTTTCCGGGTGCGGCGCCACACGGGGCCATTTCGCCCGGAACTGGACGTTGCACATTCCCTTCTCCCCGATGATGAGGGGAAAATCTGCATCCGGTGTGAAGGCGTAGTCGGGGGCGGGCCGCTGCTCGAGGTAATAAGCGATGTCACTCCAGTCACCGGTCTCCTCCTGCGTGCCGATGATGAGCCGGACGCTGCAGGGGAGCTTGATGCCTGACTTCCGGACGGCGTGGAGACCGTAGAGCGCCTGCATGAGCGGCCCCTTGTCGTCCTGCATGCCGCGGCCATACATGATGCCGTCCGCGATCTCTCCCGAAAACGGCGGGTGGGTCCACTTTCCCGCCGGAGTCACCACGTCTATGTGCGACGCGATGCCGAGGACCGGTGGCGTTCCGGCCCCGTTTGCCCCTTCCGCCGGCCACTCGATCTCGGCCACCCGGTTCTCCCACTGGCGGAAGCGGAACCCCATGACTTCGGAGAGTTCCTTGAGCCACTGCAGGCAGGCGGGAATCTGCTCGCGGTAGAGCCGCTCTTGCTCGTCATTTCCGCCGGAGACCGTCTGAAACTGGATAAGCCGCGCGGTGTCGCGGAGCAGGTCCTCGCGCATGTCGAGGAGTATCGGCTCGATGGTGCGGTGGATTTGTTCTGGTGCCTGAGTGGTCATTGTGTCCGGGCTGCCGGAGAGGAGAGTGAGAGTGCGTGAGCAAGCATGGCTGCATCGGAAAACAAGAGTTCCACGGGGGCCAAAGGTTTTTCTTCCCCCCACGGTCTGGCAAGGGGGCCGTCAAGCCTTTCCTTCCGTTCATTCCCGCCTTGCCCCATCCATCGGAGGGACGAAGGGTGCGGCTTCGTTCCGTTGCGCCGCATGTGCGGCAGGGAATTGCCCACCCATCCGTGCGGAAAAAATCGGCGGCCCGCTCCGGGGCAAAAGACCCTTGCAAGTGGGCATCCGAAAGCGTTGATTCCAAGGAACTTCCGGTGGTCCAGACACCAGCCGCGGGCAATTGAGACCAGCCGGTAAATCAAAGCCAGAACACTGATATGGAAATACTTACCGCACTACCGATCATCCGGAATCAGGAACAGAAAAGCCTTGATGATGGGGAGAGCGCGTTGGTAGGGCCACGGACCATCGGAAGTGGTTCCGGCCTCGAATTCATAGATGGGCGATGCGTGCGATGGTGGTCATAACGCCTGGTCATTGGGACACGGCAATGGAGCGGATGCGCTCCACCGTCGGCCAGGAAGAGTATGAGGCATGGCTCAAACCTCTCTTCCTGGACGATTACCGGACCGACGAGAAGGTCGTCCTCCTCTCGGTTCCCAACGAATTCTACCGCCGCTGGATCGAGAAGCGCTACATGGCCGAACTCCAGGCCGCCTTCTCCGAGTCCATCGGCGAGCCCGTGCACGTGGAACTGCTGGTCGAGGACGATAATGCCGGGGAGGAGCCGGCGGGGGGAGAGCCTCCGGCCGCGAACCCGGATCAGGAACACGGTGATGGGAATGGACAGCAACAGTCGCTGTTCCGCCGCGGAAACGGAGGCATCCCTGCACCTGCCTCCGATAGGCCCCGGCAGGGCTTTGCCCACCATCAGACGTTCCCCCAGTCCTTCCCAACGCCTTACAGCCGCTCCGGCAAGCGCCAGCACGTCCCCGCCACGGGACTGGCAGAGCCGCCCCGGCTCAACTCCCGCTACCTCTTCGAGGAATTCGTCGTCGGTGAGAGCAATCGCTTCGCCCACGCCGCCGCCTGCGCCGTGTCCGAACCCCACGGCCGCTCCATCAACCCGCTGTTCATCTACGGCGGCACGGGCCTCGGCAAGACACACCTCATGCAGGCCGTCGGGCACCGGCTCTATCAGGCAGACCCGCGCCTGCGCGTGCTCTACGTCACCTCCGAGCAATTCATTAACGGGTTCATAGACGCCATCAGAAACCAGAAGGACAAGGATTTCCGCAGCGCCTACCGCAACGTGGACCTGCTGCTGATTGACGACGTTCAGTTCCTCGGCGGCAAGGAACGCACCCAGCAGGAGTTCTTCCACACCTTCAACGCCCTTTACGACGCGGGGAAGAAGGTCGTCCTCACCTGCGACCGCCCGCCAAAGGACTTGGCCACGCTCGAGGAACGCCTCCGCTCGCGCTTCACTTGGGGACTGCTGGTGGACATCCAGCCGCCGGACTTGGAGACACGCATCGCGATCCTCCGCAAGAAGGCCGAACAGGAGGGCGTCCGCCTTCCGAGCGAGGTCATCCTCTTCATCGCCGAACGGCTGACGGAGAACATCCGCGAGATGGAAGGCGCCCTCAAACGCCTGCGCATGGCCTCATCGCTGCACGAGCGGCCCATAGACCTCGAGACCGCCCGCGACCTGCTCGGACACCTCGTCGTCGGCACCCCCCAGCCGACCGTCAGCGTCGAAGAGGTCCAGCGTGCCGTCTGCAGCTACTTCGACATCAAGATCAGCGACCTGCTGGGCAGGAACCGCTCGAAGAAGTTCAGCCAGCCACGCCACCTGGCCCAGTTCCTTTGCCGCAAGCTCACCAGCCTCAGCTTCCCGGACATCGCGCAGAAGTTCGGCGGCAAGGACCACACCTCCATCATCTATGCCTGCAAGAAGGTGGACACGGCCATGCAGAAGGATTCCAACATGGCCCATGTGGTGGAATACCTGAGGCGCCAGATCACCAAGGGATCCTCCGAGCAGTAGAACCACTCCGCGAAAGGGAGAAGCGCCCGCCTTTGCGCGTGCTGGTAACGGGAGCGAACGGCTTGGCCGGGTCCGCCATCGTGCGGCGGGCGCTTGCTGCCGGACATGAGCCTGTCGCCCTGATCCGGCCCGGTTCGGACGAGACACTCCTTCCCCCGGACGTTGAGCGCCTGCACTGGGAGGTTGTGCACCTCTCCGCCGGCCCGTCCGAATGGACTCTCCGGGTCTCCAGACCCGGCGAAGAAGGACCGCTCCCCACCTCATCTCCGGGAGACAGGACAGACGAGGCAGCACGCCTGCTCTCGTGGGCACGGGCCGATGCCCTCATCCACTGCGCTGCCGTCGTTTCCACCGGGAAACCCGACATCTCGGAATCGCTTCGTGTGAACGTGGAGCTGACCGCCACGTTGCTCGAAGCCGCCGGCGAGACCGGCCTGCCCCGATGGGTCCAGGTCAGCTCCATGAGCGCCAATCCGCGCAACCGCAGCGTCTACGGCGGAACGAAGTGGCTGCAGGAGAAGTCAGTCCGGGAGAGCCACCTCTCCTGGTCGGTGCTGCGGCCCGGGTTGATCTACGGCCCGGAGCGCCGGGGCATTTTCGCCCGCCTGGCCCAC
Organism: Candidatus Sumerlaeota bacterium; assembly: GCA_007132505.1. Classification (GTDB taxonomy): domain Bacteria; phylum Sumerlaeota; class Sumerlaeia; order SLMS01; family SLMS01; genus SLMS01. Next base: position 9,832 of record SLOM01000129.1, on the reverse strand, counting down.
ATCGTGGCGGAGTGGAGCATCATTCCGCTGCCGAATGGAGGAGGTCAGCCGGCCGCCGCCGTCCACGAGGAGGATTTCGCGGACGCAGCCGTCCGGGCGGCGGAATCGGATGCCGCGGCCGGCAAGTGCTTCGAGCTGGGCGGTCCCGAGCAGTGGAGTTTCCGCCAGCTCGTGGAGGAGATGGCCGGCGTGCTCGGCCGGAAGCCAGTTCTCCTGCCGCTGCCCCTGCCACTCTGCCGGATCGCCGCCTTTACCGGTGAGGCACTGCTCCCCAACCCGCCGCTCACCACGGACAACCTTGAGGGCATTCTTCAGGCCCGCTGGCCGGACATCAGCGCCGCGCAGGAAGTACTGGGCTTCGCGCCACGCCCCTTCCGCGACGGGTTCCGCAAGTGCCTGAAGCAGGGTCTCCTGCCCAAGGCCAGGACACGCAGGGCAGGGCGCTGACACACCAGCTCCATCGTCCTCTTTCCAATTGGAACGCTCCTTGACCTGCCGTCCCCCCGGAAAACGTGAGGGGTCAAATCGCCCCTGTTCTCCATCCAACGGCGGAGGAACCCGCAGCTCATGCCCCAACTGGAAGACAGCACAATCTGGCTGACCGGCGCCAGCAGTGGCATCGGTGAGGCACTGGCCCGGAGGCTCGCAAGGATACCCTGCCGGCTCGCCATCAGTGCCCGCCGCGCCGATGTGCTGGAGAAGCTGGCCGGCGAGTTGAACGAGGGGCCCGCGACGGTCCGGGCTTTTCCGCTCGACGTGACCGACCGGGATGCCGTGCGCCAGACCACCGATGCCATCGCGGGCGCCTTCGGACCGGTGGACGTCCTGATCGCCAATGCCGGGACCTACAAGCCTGATGATCCGGAGCACTTCGACGCGGAGATCTGCGACGACACCATGCGGCTCAACTTCTCAGGCGCGGTTTACTGCATCGAGGCGGTAATGCCGGCCATGATCGAGCGCAGGAGCGGCTACATCGTTGGCGTGTCGAGCCTTGTCGGCTACCGCGGCCTGCCCCGCGCTTCCGCCTACGGAGCCTCCAAGGCCGCGCTCATCAATTTCCTGGAGGCCCTGCGCTTCGGCCTGCATCACCACGGTGTGCAGGTTTCGATCGTCAATCCGGGGTTCGTGAAGACGCCCCTCACCGACAAGAACGACTTCGAGATGCCCTTCCTCATGCCGGCAGACCGCGCGGTGGAGGTCATGGTCCGGGGCATGGAGCGCGGGAAGAAAGAAATCTACTTCCCTTGGCAGCTCGCCTGGATCTTCAAGCTTATGAGGGTGCTCCCCTTCCCGCTCTACCACCGCCTGATCGCCGCGAGGACCGGGAAATGACCTCTCCGCCTCTCCGCATCGCCGTGGTGGGAGCCGGTGTGGCCGGTATTGTGGCGTCCTGGATTCTCCAGCGCGAGCATCGCGTCACGCTCTTCGAGAAGCGCCGGCGCCTTGGCGGTCACACCAATACCATCGTCATCCCGGACGGCCCGGACGCCGGAACACCCGTTGATACGGGCTTCATCGTCTGCAACGACAAGACTTACCCGAACTTCCACCGTTTCCTGCGGCAGCTTGGCGTGCCGGTGCGCTGGAGCGACATGTCCTTTGGCCTTTGGGACCGCGAGACGGGACTCCAGTACGCCGGGACGTCGTTTGATGGCCTGTTCGCGCAGCGCTCCAATCTGGCCAATCCCCGCTTCCTGCGGATGCTGTGGGAGATCCGGCGGTTCTGCGGCGAGGCATTGCGTGACCTCCGCCAGAGGCCCGAGAGCCTGGGTGCCATGACCCTCGGCAGGTACCTCCGCGCTGGTGGCTACAGCAACTATATGGTGCACAACTACATTGTCCCGATGGGAGCGGCGATCTGGTCCACCGCCCCGGGCAAGATGCTTCGCTTTCCGGCGCTCGCCTTTGTCCGGTTTTTCAAGAACCACGGCCTGCTTTCCCTGCAGGACCGGCCGAGCTGGCAGACAGTGATCGGAGGCAGCCACGCCTACGTAAAGGCCTTCGAGAAGCAATTCACGGGCGAAATCGTTCTCGGCTCGCGGCTGGAGTCCATCCGCAGGGAGCCGGGCGGCGTCGTGCTGCGTGAGGAGGGCGGAGCAGAGCAACGCTTTGACCGCGTGGTGCTGGCCGTTCATGCCAATCAGGTGCTCCCTCTGCTGGCAGACCCGAGCGAGGAGGAGCGCCGCCTTTTCGGGGCATGGCGCTACGAGCGCAATCACACGGTCCTTCACACGGACAGGAGCGTCCTCCCGCCAAACCAGCGTGCCTGGGCGTCCTGGAATTACGTGCGCGAACGCGGCACACGGCCGGGCGAGGGCGCCATGTTCGCAACCTACCACATGAATCGCCTCCAGGGGCTGCGGACCAGGCGGCAGTACTGCGTGACCCTGAATCGCCCCACGCCCATCCCGGGGGAGCATATCATCCGGGAAATTCAGTACACGCACCCTCTTTACACCTCGAAATCCTATGCCACACAGGAACCACTGCGCGAGCTGAGCGGCGCAGGGTGTACGGGCTATTGCGGCAGCTACATGGGCTACGGCTTTCACGAAGACGCCACCAGCTCTGCCGTTCAGCTAGCACGAAAATGGGGAATTGAACTGTAGACTCCGGTGCCTGCCAGGCCTTGGCCCGGTTCTTGGTCCTCTCTTCAAAGTGCATGAATGTCCTGTCCCGATTCGGGGCACGGTACAAACCCAGATGGGAGCCGGCAAGTGAGTGTAGATACAAAGATCGAGCGCAGTGTCCTCTACGAAAAGCCCGCCGCGCCGGGCTGGCTGGACAAGGCCGCCGCGGAAGCCGTCCTGAAGTACTTCGAGCGCATCGAGGAGGGACACATCACCGTCCGCCTTCCCGACGGCACAGCGCGCGGGTTTGGTTCTGAGGGCAGCACGCCCAGGGCCGTCCTCCATGTCAAGTCGTGGACGCTCTTCCGAAAGATTCTCTTCGGCGCGGACATTGGCTTCGGGGAGTCCTACATGGATGGCGACTGGGAAACCGACGATCTCACCGCGCTGCTCACTGTCTTCACACTCAACATGAACCGGACGAACGAGCGCTCCCAGTGGACCGCCAGGGTTGCCCTTCTGCTCGGCCGCATCGGCCATTTCCTCAGGAGGAACACGCTCCTTGGAAGCCGGCGCAATATTTCCGAGCACTACGACCTCTCGAACGACTTCTTCCGCCTCTTCCTGGACGACTCGATGCTCTATTCCTGTGCGCTCTATCGCAAGGAGGAGGATACCCTTGCGCAGGCACAGCAGAACAAGCTGGACGCCCTCATCCACAAGACCCGTATCGAAAAAGAGCACCACGTCCTCGAAATCGGCTCGGGGTGGGGCGCCTTCGCCATCGAGGCTGTCCGCCGGACCGGCTGCCGCGTCACGACGATCACGCTCTCCGAGGAACAGCTGAAGGTCGTCTGCGAGCGTGTCCGCGAGGCCGGATTGGAGGACCGTATTGACGCGAGGCTCTGTGATTACCGCGAGATAGAAGGGAAGTATGACCGGATTGTCTCGATCGAAATGCTGGAGGCAGTCGGACATCAGTACTTCGGCACATTCTTCCGCCGGTGTGATGAGCTGCTCAAGCCGGACGGTTTGGCCGTCATCCAGGTGATTACGATCCCGGACAACCGGTACGAGGCTTACCGCAAGTCACGCGACTGGATCCAGAAGTACATCTTCCCCGGCGCCACCGTCCCCTCGCTCACAGCCCTCACGAGCGCCATGACGGCCTCCTCGGCGCTGATGGTCGAGAGCCTGGAGAATATCGGGATTCATTACGCCCGGACACTGCGGGAGTGGCGGGAGCGATTCCTCGAACGCCGCGACGAAGTCCAGGGGCTTGGCTTTGATGACCGGTTCGTGCGCATGTGGGAGTACTACCTCTGTTATTGCGAGGCTGGGTTTGCTACTCGCCAGCTGGGCGACCTGCACCTTGTCCTGACACGGCCCAACAACCGCGACCTTCCGGTTTACGAGAACTGAGCGCATCACCATGAATCCCTACCGTGCATTGCGTCTTGGCACCGCAGGGGTGCTGGCGCTCTTTTTCCTCTACTTTCTATACGAGATGGCCTTCAACCTTCCCTCTTCGTTTGAGGTGTTCTGGGGCGAGGTGTGGGGCCGCATTGTCTTCATTGACCTCGCGATCGGGATCGTCATGTTTTCGGTCTGGGTCATTTACCGCGAAGCATCCATTCTCCGGAGCCTGCCGTGGCTGGCATCCTTTGTGGTGCTCGGCAACGGGGGCACACTCATCTATCTGCTTGCCGCACTGTGGCCGGTGGAGTCCGCCAAGGACCTGCCGCGCTTCTTCCACGGACGGCGAATACAAGGAGGCAATCAATCATGATTCCGAGACACATTATTCCTGTCCTTCTCCTGTTGATGCTCCCGCTCTTCGCGAAGGCGGGAAACAGCAGGGAGCAGCTCTGCAACTCCGGCGTCTGCTTCGACAGCCGCATTGAGGTGAACGGGGAGAAGCTCTCCGCCCGGGGCATCGGCACCTTCCGTGTCTGGGGCTTCCGGGTCTATACAACAACACTTTACATTCCGGACGGTGTCGAAGGATTGGACGAGGTTCTCGGTGCGGACACTCCCCGGCGCCTTGTTCTCCATTACCACCGCTCCATCACCGCAGAGGAGTTGGCGGAGAGCACCGAGGAATTCGCCAGAAAGAACCCCCGAAACGACATGGATGCGCTTCGGGACCGCTTCGACAAGCTGTATGAAGCCTACAAGGAGGTAAGCAGCGGCGACGAGTACTCCATAACCTACGATCCCGGCAAGGGGACGACGGTTGCCCTCAACGGCGAGGACATCGTCCATATCGAGGGAGAGGATTTCGCCCGTGCGTTCTTCGGAATCTGGTTGTCCGAGGAGCCCATCAGCAGCAGCATCCGTGACCGGCTGATCGAGCTGGATTAACAGAGGGGGAAAGGCGCCTGCATGACCCGGCCGCCAACGCTTGTCTGGTTCCGCCGCGACCTCCGGCTGGAGGATAACGCCGCCCTCGACGCTGCCTCCGGCGGGGGCAGCCCCATCATTCCCGTCTATATCCACTCCCCCGCGGAGGAGAAACCCTGGGAGCCCGGAGCCGCATCCTGCTGGTGGCTGCATCACTCCCTGGAGAGGCTTGATGCATCGCTCCGCAAGCGCCACTCCCGCCTCGTCATCCGAAAGGGAGGCAGCCTCCGCGAGCTCACCCGCCTCATCGAGGAGACAGGCGCCAGTGCCGTCTATTGGAATCGGCTCTATGAACCCGCTCTCGCCGCGCGCGACAAGCAACTAGAGGAGCAGCTCCGCAGGCGTGGCATCGAGGTGCGAACGTTCCCCGGTCACCTGCTGTGGGAGCCTTCCCTTATTCTCAACAAGCAGGAAAGACCCTTCCAGGTCTTCACGCCGTTTTGGAAGCATTGCTCCGCAATCGGCGACCCACCCGAACCGCTCCCTCCGCCGCGCCTCCGCCTGCCGGAACGATGGCCGGACGGAGAGGCCCTGGAGAGCCTCGGCCTTCTCCCTCGTATAGACTGGGCTGGAGGTCTGCGTGAGGCTTGGACACCGGGCGAGGACGGTGGCCGGGAGCGCCTCGATGCCTTTGCCCGGGAGACCGTCCGCGACTATGGCGAGACACGCAATTTTCCCGGCACGGAGGGGACGTCCCGGCTTTCGCCCCATCTGCATTTCGGGGAGATCACCCCCCGGCAGGTCTGGCACGCCGTCCGCCCGGGGGGCGGGAAGGCATCCGGTCGCGGAGAAGCGGCTTCCGCCTGGTCATGGCTGCGGCAGATCGCATGGCGGGAGTTCTCCCATCATCTGCTGCACCACTTTCCCCACACGCCGGAGGAGCCGCTGCGGGAGAACTTCCGTGATTTTCCGTGGAGGCGGAACTCCAGCCGGTTGAAGGCATGGCAGCAGGGCCGCACCGGGTACCCGGTAGTGGACGCCGGCATGCGCGAGCTCTGGGCCACCGGCTGGATGCACAATCGCGTGCGGATGATCGTGGCGTCCTTCCTCGTGAAGCACCTCCTGATTCCCTGGCAGGACGGGGCGCGTTGGTTCTGGGACACGTTGGTGGATGCGGACCTGGCCAACAACACGATGGGATGGCAGTGGACGGCGGGCTGCGGTGCGGACGCGGCGCCCTTCTTCCGCGTGTTCAACCCGATCACGCAGGGTGAGAAATTCGACCCGGACGGCGACTACGTCCGGCGCTGGGTGCCGGAAATCCGGTTGCTGCCCACGACCCATCTCTTCAAGCCTTGGGAAGCTCCGGGACACGTGCTCAGCGAGGCGGATGTCCACCCCGGGAAGAATTACCCTCTGCCCGCAGTGGACCACAACGAAGCCAGAACCGCCGCCTTGCTGGCCTTCGAGGAGATCAAGGGAAGGCCATCGTCCCGGTAACCCCCCCGAAGAGTGAGGTCCGTTCCCATGCGGGCAGTTGCCGTATTCCCCCTGATCCTGACCGTACTTCTGGTCTCCGCCTGTTCGACAAGCAAGGTTTCGACAACCCCACGCAGCGCCGTGGAGATGGCCATTCTCTCCGAATCGGCGGAGAAGGCGCTTTACCAACTGCGCGGTGGCCTGCCCACCGGCAAGAGGTTCTACCTCAATACCTCGGAGTTCGAGGCGTCGGACGAGGAGTTCGTCCTCTCCACACTCCGGCTCGAGCTGCTCCGTCAGGGCATGTTCGCCGTGGAGGACTCCGAAGATGCCGACGTGGTGATCATCCCGCGCACGGCGATCTCCGCCATTGACGAAGGCTCTACCCTGATCGGCATTCCGGAGTTCCCCATCCCGGTGCCTACCGTGGGCGTGATCAACACGCCCGAGATCGCCCTTTTCAAGAGGATGAAGCAGGAGGCCGTCACGCGGATCGGTTACTACGGCATCAACAGGGAGGACGCGAGCCTGGCCTTTGACAAGGGGACAGGCGCGGCCAGCAGCACGTACACCCGCTGGCGCGTTCTCTTCGTCATTTCGTTCCGCACCACGGACCTGAGCGAACCCTACCGCCGGGTGCCCGGACCGCTGAGCGAGAATCCATAAGATCGCGGCCAGCCCTTCCAAAAGAGCTCTCGTGAACGCAGGGACCGCACTCCGCCGGCTCTTCATGGTCCTTCTGCTCGGTTGCATGGGGGGCTATCTGCTCTTCCTCAGCCTGCTCACCGTGGCGGAGCGGGGAACGGTTGTGGACTACGAGGAACGCATCAGGACGTTGCCGTTCATCATGGCCCTGGTTCCCGAGGCGTTCCACAAGCACTTCGGTCCCGAGTGGTACACCGTGCGGCACCTTTTGGGCCTTGTCCCGCTGGGGCTACTGGCGGCGGGGGCGAGCTGGCAGGCAGGCGCACTGTATGGACGCCGGCGCGGACGGCGCGTTGCGGGGGGCCTTCTCGCCGGGGTCTTCGGATTCGTAGGGCTGCTGGAAATCATCCAGATCTGGGTGCCTGGCAGGCATGCACTGCTGGTGGACGTTCTGGCTGGATGGGCGGGCATTGCTCTTGGGTTCGTCGTTGGCCTGATCCTATGTTGGGCAATTGAGGCAGGAGGCCGAGCCTTCACTACGGCCTCTCGTCCGGTGGCCGGACAGCCCGGCGCTCACACACGCGGCAAGGAATCAGGTGCTCCCCATGACAATCATGATATGTCCTGACCGGTTTTCGGGTAGCCACCGAGAGACATGCGTCACAAGCTTCACTGTTGGCCCGTGCAAGGAATGACGGTCCATGAACCGGAAAGGCACCGCATGACCACGGGAAAAGTCCTGCCCATCGCTGCGGGAGTCCTCGGCGCTGCGTTCTGCCTGATCTGGGGCTGGCAGCAACTGCGCTATGCCCATGAGCTGAACCGCTGGCGCGCCGAGACTTGGACCATTCCGGGCAGACTCACAGCAGAAGTGAATTTCCCCTCCTCCTATGCGTATCTGCGGGCTGCGCGGGCACGCGAACGCAATCAGCTGCCTCCTGATTACGCCGGCGCTGAGGAACTGCTTGCCGAGGCCCTGCGCCGCGATCCGCTCCGGCCCGAACCATGGCTTCGCCTGGCAAGGGTGCTTTTCTTCCAAGGGAAGACGGAGGAGGCACAGCACGCCCTCGTCCGCGCGGAGACACTGGACCCCCGCCAGCCGTCCACCCGCCTTGAGGCGGTGCAGCTCTGGACGCTGCTCGGACGCCGCGACAAGGCGATCGAGGCCGCGCGCCAGGCCGCCGAAATCGCCCCCCGCATGCGGTCAGATGCTGCCCAGAGCCTTCGCGTCACCGGCATGTCGAGGGAGGAAGTTTTCCGGGCCATGGCTGGACCAGAGCTCCCGCCGGCCGAGGCACTCGACATTATCCGCACCCTCAATCCCCGCAGCCGCGAGACGTTCCTCGCCATGCTGGACATGCTGCCGCAAGACGCGTTCGAAGAGCCCGATTTCCGCTCCGCGCTTCTCCCCGTGGCCCTCAGCCAAGGAGCCATGGATTTGGCCCTGCGCCTGTGGGAGATGAAAAAGCCGGACACATTCCACGTGGAGGGCCCAGGCGGTGCTCGCGTGCTCCTCCACAACACCTCGCTTGCGGCTTCCCCAATGGGCGACCGGCTCCCGCTTGGATGGCGTCCGCCGCCCTCCAGCCTGCTCATAGACTCCACTTGGCAGTCCGCCACCCAGACAGGTGCCGGGTACGGCGTGGTGACGCTCGCCATCCAGGACTCGCGCAGCAGGGACGAACAATACACCCGCTGGAATTTCTACCGCCTGATCCAGCCGGAGGGAGTCCCGCTGCGAATCAGCGCCAGGGTGCGCTCTGATCCGGCAATCCGTTCGGAGATCACGCTCCGTGCGCAGGTCACCCGGCCACGGCAACGGTGGTCAAGCGAGCCGTCCGATTGGGGGACCTCCGGTTGGCAGACGATCACCGTGGATATCCCCGCACCGGAGAGTGACCGGCTGCTCGAACTCTGGCTCGACCGCCAGCGCCGGGGCTTTCAGTCCGCCGGAATGCGTGTACGCGTCATGCTGGGTGGCTTCGATGTGGAAATCCCGCCAGAGCCGGATGAGGCGGCGGAAGAGGCGGAGACACCATGAGCGCCGCCTCCGCTCCGGGGCGTTTCACCCGGGCCCGCACCCCTTGGCTGCTTCGCGTTGGGGATATGCTGGCTCTGGCCATTTTGGTCTACGTGTTCTTCCTCGGCATGCGCCACCAAGGGATCACGTCTGACAACGTGACACGCGGGCAGGCCTTCCTCGCCTGCGGATTCCTCGGAGCATGGGCCGCGGCTGGTATCTGCTTCGGAAGGTGGAGCGGCCCCGCCATGAGCCTGAGCCGCTGGGCCCTGGCCGTCTTCGGCGTGGCGCTGGTCTGGTTTGCCATTCAGCTCGTTCCTCTGCCGACGAGCATTGCCACAGCCCTGTCTCCTCCCGTGCGCGAGTCAATGGAGGCCTTCAAAGCCGCTGGCTTGGAGCCACCGGCCACCTTCCCGCTGGCCCAAACTCCGGAGCGTGCGGCCCGCTCACTCAGTCAGTTCTTCGCCTTCTTCTGTGTCCTCGCGGTCTGCTGCATGATGGCCCGCAGACGGACCATGGCGCTCTGGCTGCTGCTGCTCATGGCGGGCACCGCCGTGCTGGAAGGTGTGCTGGCCTTTGGACATCTGGCCTTCGGCCATGGCGGCCGCGCAAGCGGCACACTCTTCAACCCCGTGCACAGTGCCGCCCTAACGGTGATGGGGCTGCCGCTTGCCACCATGGCCATCATACGCCTCTACGAAGTGAAACAATCCGGCTACGTTTACGGCCGGGAAGGTGGCGAGGGCGGCAGCAGGGACCTTCGGCTCGTGCT
>SLOM01000114.1 GCA_007132505.1 Candidatus Sumerlaeota bacterium | reverse complement strand
CCGCAGGGCGACGATTCCGCAAGGACCCGAAGGCCTATCTCGACAACTTGGCAGAAAGAACGTTCAAGTCAGTTTTGCTGGCGTAGAAAAAAAACCCCGCCCGGTGCGTGTGCCGGGCGGGGCTCTTTTTGTCTGCGGCAGGGACGGATGTTTCGCCGTTGCTAACCACCCTGCTGCGGGAGCAGGGGGCTGTAAGTCACGTCGCGCCCGTACTGGCCCATGGAGGGTTCCGGACTGTTCTGGCTCCGGATGATCTGGCCGGGAGAGACGGTGCCGTTGGTTGGGTCGTAGATGAGCCAGAGCCAATCATTGGGATTCCTTCCGTCCGAGAAACCGGCCGGGAGCGGTGTGGTGAATCCATCAGGCCCCTTCGAGGTGAGGAACCACGCCCCGTGCACTTCCTGCGCGACGCGCATCCCCGGAGCATCCGGACCGGGTAGGCTTTGGAATGGCGACCCCGGGGTGCCGCCCGAGAGGTACTCCTCACTAAAGGCACGGTAACGGAGACGCTCGCGGACCCGGTCCTGGCCCGGGCTCTGGACGCCGGTGGCGAAAATGTCGAAGATGGACCTCGCACTTGTCAGATACGAGATGGGTGTTGAGAGGCCATTGTGCAAATAGTAGGGGAAGTTGGCTGCGGGATCCCAGTCGAACGGCGGTCTGTTGTAATCAACCGTGTACGCTTCGATGGCGGTGGCAACCGTCCGCATGTCTGCCTTCATGCGGCTTACCTTTGAGCGCGTCTGCGCCTCCAGGAAGTTCGGCACCGCGATGGCTGCCAGAATGGCGATGATCGCCACCACGATCAACAACTCGATGAGGGTGAATCCTTTGCGTTTCATACCTTCCAATCTCCTTGTGGCGTTTGGGGGGCTTGCCCGCCGGGGCGGTTGCGCAACACCCGTCTGTGTAACCCGATCACCTGCAACCCTTTGGGCGGTCTGGGGGGCAGGCAAGTGGAAAAGCGGTCCAAGGGGTGGGAAGATTTCTCGTCTCAGGGATGCGGGGGTGTGGGCTGTGGTAATCTGCTTCACAGGTGGGAATGGGCTCCTTCGCGGGCTGTTGGTGGCTGGAACTGTTTGCCTGCCGGTTGAAAAAATTGCTTTTTCCGGGCGTTCTCCCGTTGACAGTGTTCCGCCGGTCGTGAGCCCTTCTGCGCAGGTTGAAGTGTACGTGCCGCCGCGAGCCGCTTTCGCGCCCGGTGCTGCGGCCGGCCGCCACACCGCTCTCGTACCTGTTCCCGTTGATTCTGTTGACCGCTCCCGCAGGAGGACCAAGACATGCCGGATTTTGTGCTGGACCATGAACCGGCGGGCTTTGCCCGCATCAAGGTCGTGGGCGTGGGGGGTGGCGGCTGCAACGCCGTTGACTCCATGTTCGACATCGGCCTTCAAAACGTCGAATTTTACGTCATCAACTCGGACCTTCAGGCGCTCAAGCGCAGCAAGTGTCCCAACCGCATCCAGATCGGCGCGAAACTCACACAAGGCCGGGGCTGCGGGGCCAACCCCGAACTCGGCGAAAACTGCATGATGGACGCCCGGGACGAGCTGAGCGAGGTGCTGCAGGGCGCCGACATCGTGTTCGTCACCGCTGGTCTGGGCGGCGGCACGGGGACTGGCGCGGCCCCTGTCGTCGCCAAGGCCGCCCGCGAGCTCGGCATCCTCACCGTCGCCGTCGTCACCAAGCCCTTCAAGTTCGAGGGGCCCCGGCGCATGAAGAGCGCCGAGGGGGGGCTGGAGAAGCTCCACGAAGCGTGCGACACCATGATCGTCATCAACAACGAGCGCCTGCTTGAGCACGTCGGCCCGAAGGTCCCCATGAAGGAGTCCTTCAAGATCGCCGACAACGTCCTCTCCCAGGCGGTCTCCTCGATCAGCGACCTCGTCGCCACGCCGGGCCTCATCAACGTGGACTTCAACGACGTGCGCACGATCATGGGCGCCAAGGGCGGCGCCGTGATGGGCGTCGGCGTCGGCAAGGGCGAGAACCGCGCAGCCGAGGCCGTCAAGAAGGCCACCAACTCCCCGCTGCTCGACAAGATCGTGATAGACGGCGCCACCGGCGTGCTTATCTGCATCACCGGCGGGCCGGAAATGACGCTGGCCGAAGTCAACGACGCCACACAGATGGTCCACGAGGCCGCCGACCCCGACGCCGAGATTATCTTCGGCGCCGTGATTGACGAGTCGCTCACCGACACGCTCCGCGTGACCATCATCGCCACGGGCTTCCCCGACGACGTGCAGCGCCGGCAGATGATGGGCGCGGCCCGCGAAAAGACCGGAGAGTCCGCCGGGGCGGAGCTTCCCCCGCCACCGGCGCGCGAACACATGGAAGTGCGCCGGCCCTCCAAGCCTGCCTCCGAAGAGGAGCAGAGCCCGAAGTCCGCGCCTCTGGCCGAGCGCCCCTCCCGTCAATCCTCCGGAGGGAACGGCGGAAACGGCGAGCAGCCCAATTCGCTCCGCCGCACCCTCGAAAGCATGATGAAGCAACAGTCCTCCGGGGAAGAGGACGAGCCGCGCATCCACGTGGCCAAGTCCAACCCCCCGCCACAGCGCCCCGAAAACGGCGGCTTCGGTCCGGGCGGCCACCCCAACGTCCGCCCCGCCTCCGGGCAACACCGCGAAGGCCCCTCCGTCAAGACAGCACCGGAGGAACCCGCCCCGCAGGTGAACCTCTACGACCCGGCGAGCGAGGAGGAGGCCCAGGAGGAACAGTCGAACTTCGACACGCCGGCCTTCCTTCGCCGCAGGCGCAGCCTGTTCGAGTAACGGACCACCGGCCCTTCTGGCAGGCAGCAGTCACCAACACGCCCGCATCTCCCGTAAAGGGGGGTGCGGGCGGTTTTGTACGGTGTAGGGTTCAGGGTGGGTTGGTCTTTCGGCGGCGGTCCGTTGCTCTGCTCCGAGGAGTCTGGCGGGGGCCGCAGCCACTCTAACGGTTGCCTCCCGCGGGCTCTTGCGGCGTGAATCCGCGGCAGAACGGCTCTCCCCGGAGTCCACCCCCCCCCACCGCAGGAGTCCAACGCGCATGCCGAGCAATCCCACTCCCATCACGGTGGCCCATGGCGATGGCATCGGGCCGGAAATCATGGAGGCGGTGCTGTTCCTGCTCGAGGAGGCGGGGGCGGCGCTTGAGCCGGATGTCATCGAAATCGGCGAGAAGAAGTACCGCGAAGGGTACACCTCCGGCATCGGTGCGGAGGCTTGGGAGTCGCTCCGCCGGACGAAGGTTTTCCTGAAGGCACCGATCACGACGCCGCAGGGCGGTGGGTACAAGAGCCTCAACGTTACGATCCGCAAGGCGCTCGGACTCTACGCGAACGTGCGGCCCTCCCGCGCGCTCCACCCCTACATCCGCACCCATCACAAGGACATGGATCTCGTGATTGTGCGCGAGAACGAGGAGGATCTCTACGCCGGGATCGAGTACCGCCAGACTGACCAGGTAGCGGAGGCGCTCAAGCTCGTCACCCGCCCCGGGTGCGAGAAGATCATCCGCCACGCCTTCGAATACGCCCGTCAGAACAACCGCACGAAGGTGTCCTGCATGATCAAGGACAACATCATGAAGGTCACCGACGGGCTCTTCCACCGCGTTTTCAAGGAGATCGCCGAGGAGTACCCCGGCATCCAGAGCGACAGTTGGATCGTGGACATCGGCGCGGCGCGGCTGGCTGACACGCCGGAGATGTTCGACGTCATCGTGACACTGAATCTATACGGTGACATCCTTTCGGACATCGCGGTGCAGCTCACCGGCTCTGTGGGGCTGGGCGGCTCGTCGAATGTTGGGGACGAGGTTTCCATGTTCGAGGCGATTCACGGCTCGGCGCCCCCGATCGCAGGAAAGAATATCGCGAACCCCTCCGGGCTGCTGCTCGGTGCGGTGATGATGCTTGTGCATATCGGGCAGCACGAAGCGGCCTCGCGGCTCCACAATGCATGGCTGCGGACCATCGAGGAGGGAGTCCATACAACGGACATCTTCCGCGCCGGAGTCTCTAAGAACGAAGTGGGCACACGCGAGTTCGCCCGGGCCGTGGCAGAGCGAATGGGCGAGCGGCCGGAGGTACTCCGGCCCGTGGACTACCGGCCTGCCGAGCGCCGCCAGCACGCCGAAATCCGCCACACCGCGCGCACCACCGACCGCAAGGACCTTGTCGGCATGGACGTGTTCCTCGACTGGGAGGGCAAGCCGGACCGGCTCGGGGAGGCGCTCTCGTCCCTCTCCGGCGAGGCGCTCAAGCTCGTCATGATATCCAATCGCGGCGTCATGGTCTGGCCTTCCGGCTTCCCCGAGACTTTTCACACGGACCACTGGCGCTGCCGCTTCCTTTCAAAGAACGAAGCCGAGCCAGTGATCGGGCACGCGGAAACGTTGGCCCTGCTCGAACGCCTCACGGCTGCAGGCTTCCATTTCGTACAGACAATTAATCTGTACAACTTCGAGGGCAAACCCGGTTACTCCCTGGGGCAGGGTCAATAGTCCAATGGAGTCCACCGTGCCGTGACGCCGCGCGCCAAGCCCCCGGAGTCCCGCCGCGCCGCCGCGGATCGCCCGGCCGTCACCGGTCCGGAGGAGCGGGTGCCGCTGCTCCTGCTCGGTGGCCTGCTGCTGCTCTTCGGTTCCCTGCTTGTCTACCCATCGGCGGCGTTTCCGTGGCACGGTCTGTTGGTGGGTGGTTCCACGGTGGTGCTGGCAGCGATTGCCCTGCTGTTTGGCTGGACGAAGGCGCACGGCGGGGGAGGGCTGCCGGCGGGGACCGTGCTGCTGCTGGCGCTGCTTGCCGCGTGGGCCGCGTACTGGTCGTTCAACTCGGGGCCGGGCACGATCGAGATCGCCTGGCAGCGCCGGGGTTTCGGCTTCCTGGTCTGTGCGGGCGCCTTCGCCACGGCCCTTGTGGCGGCGCAATACTGGGAGCTGCCACGGCTCTCGCCGGTCCGCCTGTTGGTGGTGTTCCTTGCGGGGGCGGGGGTACTGCTTGCCGCCTGGGGTCTATACCAGGTGCTCGGCCCGGCTGGATGGCCACGGACCTTCCGCACGCTCGAGCAGACGCTGCTGGCGGAGCCCGGCACCGCGGACGGCGCCATCCGGGAGGGCCTGCTCCATGCGGTGCGGGAGCGCCGTGCCGCCTCGACGCTCGGAGCACCGAACATCTTCGCCAGCTTCTGCGTGCTCGCCATTCCTCCAGCCGCGGCCATCCTGCTGGCCTGCCGGCGGAACCCGCAGGTGGTGGTGGCCTGCTCCGTGGGCATTCTGCTGCTGGCAGGTGGTGTTCTTGCGAGCGGTTCGCGCGGGGGGCTGCTTGCGCTCCTGTTCGCGGTTGCCGCTTCGGCGTGCCTGCCTTGGCTTCGTACTGCGCGCGGGAGGGTGGCGGCCCGTATTCTCGGCGGCGCCGGTGGCGTGGCGTTGCTTCTCGCCCTGACCTTCCTCGCTGCGGTCTGGCGCATGGACGTGGCGGAGAGCCGCTGGCTTGGCGCCTCCGGCATGACCCAGCGCGGCTACTATTTCCAGACGGCGCTCGGCATCTGGGGCGAAGACCCGCTGCTCGGCATGGGATCCGGTTCCTACGAGCTGCTGTACCCACAGTTCCGCATCCCCGGCTCGAACGAAACTCGCCATGCGCACAGCTGGCCACTGGAGTATCTGGCGGAGGGTGGCGTGGTGGGCCTGAGCCTCTGCCTGCTGCTTTTCGGGGGTGCGCTGGCCTTCGCCACTCACCACCTTGCGCGGTCCCGCTCCGGCACGGATCCGGCGGAATGGTACCTCGGCGCGGGGTTGCTGGCGGGTCTGCTGGCGATGCTCGGTCACGGTTTGGTTGAATATACACTGGCGTTCCGGGAGGCCCTCTTCGCGCTGTCTCTTGCGGCGGGAGTGCTGGCGGGGACGGCCCTGCGCGGCAGGCCGGGCCTCTATGGTGGCGGCATGGCGGCGGTCGTGCTCACGGGCGGTGCGTTGCTGCTGCTCGGGGCTGGGGGGTGGTTTGTGTTCCGCTCGGAGTTGCCGGCGCAGCGGGCCTGGGTGCTTCGCGCGGACCTGGAGGATGCCATGGCGCGTCAGCCGGATCCGGCACGGCTGGCCCATCTCGCGGAGGAGCTCGTGCTGGTGGATCCGCGCGACCCGGTGAACTGGGAGTGGGCGGCCCACGTCGCGGAGCAGATCGGCCGGGGTGACCCGTCCAGCTTCCTGCAGGAGGCCATGGACCGCAACCCCTTCTCCGCGCGCCTCAGGGAGAGGCTGGCCCTGTATTACGCCCGGCAGGATGACTACGAACGCGCCATTGCACTGCAGCGCGAAGCCGTGGACATGCATCCCCTTGCGGCCGTGCGCTGGCTCAACCTGGCACGTATATACCACGAGGCGGGGGACCGGGAGGCTGCCGTGGAGGCCTTCCACCAGACGGACGGCCTGCTGCTGCCGCGGCTCGTGGAGCGGGAGTACCGCCGGGAGGTGCGCCGCGAACTGGGTCTCCCCACGCCGCTCGATGAAGCCCTGGAGGACCTCCCCCGTGCACGCTGAGGAACTGCGGCGTTTCCTTGCGGAGAAGACCGGGCGGCCGGTCCGGCTCCGCATCAACGACAACTTGCGCTCCATGCTGACCGCCCGGCGGGATGGCACCGGCCCGGGCCTCGTGCTGAGCGTGCACCGCATGTTTCTGCGCGCCGATGCGGACACGCTCGAGGCGCTCGCGCGGTTCGCCAGCGGTCCCACGCCAGCGGTCCGCGCACGAATCCGGGATTACATCAACCGGAACCTGCACCAGCCGGACGCCGTGATTCACCGCCCGCCGCGCCGGCAGGCTGTGGGTACGCCGCAAGGCCGGCACCGCGAGCTGGCCACACGCGCGGAACGGCTCAACGGGGAGTATTTCGCCGGCGTGCTCGACTTCCGCATCGCCTGGAGCACGACACGCCGCCGGTTCGCCCGCCAGTATGGTGTCACGCTCGGCACGTGGAACCTGCGCCAGCGCCTGATCCGGATCCATCCGATGCTGGACAATCCGTACGTTCCGGAGCTCTTCCTCGACTTCGTCGTCTATCACGAGATGGCGCACGTGGCGGTGCCCTCCGAGCCGGGCGGCAACGGACGCATCCAGCACCACACGCGGGCCTTCCGGGCGATGGAACGCCGTTTTGCGGGATACCGCTGGGCGCTGGCGTGGGAGGAACGGTGGATCGCCCACCTCATCGCGGAATGGAACGGCACTGGCACGCTGCCGGCCGAGGCGCTTGACCGGCCCTGAGCGGCACAACTCAGTCCAGCCTTCTGTTCGTATGTACATTGCCGCGGATGCGGAAGGAGTGCTCTGACAGCACGAGGCATGGCGGCGCGTCCGGCAGCCCGCCGAGGAGCAGTGTGCCTTCCCCCGTCCGGATGGGGTCCTCCGTGAGCGGCTTCGGCAGAAGAGATTGCTCCTGCATCACCGCCACGGGAACCCGCAGGTGCCCGCCCGCGTCCAGACGCAGGGCTGTGCCGCTTTCCGTCTCCACAAGGAAGAGCGCCTCCGCCACGGGATCGTACACCACCGGTCCGCTCCCGGCAGGGGGTGCGGTGGGCTCCTCTGTCATGGCGCCGGCGAGCAACAGATCGCCGTCCGGCTCCAGGACGGCCAGAAGCCGCCCGTCCATGAAGCAGCGAAGCGCCCCGGAGCGCGGATTCCAGGAGATATACACGCCGGCGGAGGCAAACGCGGTCCGGCGCGGGCGGCAGCGAACCACCTCCACCGCGAGCTCCCCATCCACAAGCTGCATGGAGGAAAGCTCGCCCTGCAGCGTCTCCCCGCCGGGGCGGGGGAGCGCCACCACCGTACCCGGCAGGGCCGTCATCAGGGAGGCGTCCAGCGGTGCTGCCAGGAGCGACCGGCCAGGCATTGCCCGGTCCAGCAGATGGCGCCGCAGGATTGCTGCTCCCTTGTATAGCCAAAGCAGGCCGCTGCGGGCCGCCGAGGCGGGAGCCGGACCCTCCGCCGGGGCAGCAAGGTGCACCGGGAGTGCCCGTTCCGGTGCGCGAACCGGGCCGAGTTCCCGCCTGTCCGGGGCAAAGATGGCCCCCTCCAGCGGCACGAGGAGCGGCAGCCAGTCCTCCGTGCGGAGCGGTGCCGGACGGAGTGCCCAACCATCACCGCCGGGCGCGAGCACCTGGCATGTTTCGGCCAGGAGCCGCTCAAGGAGTGTCCCTACTGTCTCGCGGCCCTGCACGACGGCTGCCACCCGGAAGCCACGCTCTCCGGCC
This sequence comes from Candidatus Sumerlaeota bacterium, assembly GCA_007132505.1. Classification (GTDB taxonomy): domain Bacteria; phylum Sumerlaeota; class Sumerlaeia; order SLMS01; family SLMS01; genus SLMS01. The sequence goes on along the minus strand of SLOM01000114.1, from coordinate 12,905 downwards.
CGGAGCGCTGCCGCGGAGAACGAGCCACCATCCACGTCCCCTTCTGAAAGCCCCCCGAAGGCGGTGCCGGTCAGGAGCTCCTGCGCTACTGCAGCCGGGCAGGCGGCTCCGTCCGGCTCCACGCACCGGCCATCCACCAATGCCTCCATCTCGCCCGTTGCCTGCACGGACCGGACGGGCAGGACATCCCATTCCCAACGTACTGCGCGGAGATAGACAGCCCAGAACGGAATGTCCGGCGGATCGAGCAGCTCCACCGTGATTTCCGGGAGCGGATCGCCAAGAAACCCATGCCACGAATCGTGGCCGGGGATGCCGTCCAGCTCAAGGGTCACCGGCTGGTACTCCAACCGCATCCCAACAGTGGCCTCAAGGGGGAGGCGGACTTCCTCCTCCGGGAGGCCGGGGTGCTCCGGCTGCCAGTTGCTCTCCAGCCATGCCTCCTTCACCTCGACCGCGCCGCTCCCCGCCGGCAGCTCCAGTGCGTATAGAGACGAGAGTGCGTCCCAACCGGGGAGCGTGCCGCCACCGGCACCCTCCAGCGGGAGAGACAGGATGGCGGATTCCTCCGCCGCGAGGGTGAAGCCGGCGGAGAGCTGATCGGTGCCCTCCGCGTCTGCCAGGAGGCTCACGGTGCAGGGCTGCTGGTCCGGGTTGTGGACGGCCGCCTTCAACGCCACGGACTGAAGCATCCCGGGTCCCGGCAGGGGCGGCCGGCGGAACCGCATGGCCAGCGTGGCAGGCCCCGAGGTGGCGTCGGCCTCGGCGGCGGGCACGAACCGGCCGTCCAGAGCCGCCTCCGGCATGGTCCATGAACCGGTTGTCTCTATGTCCTCGAGCCGGTGGCGCGCCGGGAGCGCGGGCGGTGTGTCCTTTTCCTCCGCGGGTTTCACGGCGTCGCCCTCCACGGACAGGGGAAAGATGGTGCCCCTGCGGTTCAGCAGCACTTCCTTTTCCCAAGCGCCCTTGCTGATACGAACGTATAGACGAGTGTTCCCGCCCCAGTGCGGTGTTTCGGAGAATTCCAACCGCAGGCGGACGCCCAGGACGCGGTCGAAGCGTCCCTCGCCGTCCGGATGCTCCGCGGTGTAGGAGGCCCGCAGGCGGGGAAATCCGGCGCTCAGGACGGCGCCGCGGCCGGGGTCCCGCACTGCGAAGGCATCAATCGGATCGGCAGCGGTTGTGTCCTGCTCGATCTGCCAGTCCTGCCAGCGGGCGCCGGATTCGGTCTGCTCCGGAACGGTGCCGTGGCTTCTGTCCAGTGGCAGGCGTGCGGAGGCCACGACCAGGGCATCAGTTCCGGCAAGCGGCTCCAGCGCGATGGACACCTCCGGGCCCACGGGTGCCTGGGAGGCGGCGAAGCGAAGCTCCTGCGCCACGGCCGGGTGGTCCGCCGCGCACCAGCGGAGCGGCCCTGAAGCGGGAAGCAGCACCGCCGTGGCACCCTGCCGGTGGGCGCGCCGGTCCGGCCGTGTTAGCGGATGCTCCAGGCTGCCGACCCGCCCCGTCTCCGGGTCGTGATCCGTATAGTCAAGCACTTCGTCCTGTATCTGCACTGTGCCGGTGGAAGGCCAGCCCTGTATATCCCGCAGGAACGCCTTGTTGTCCCCGGTTCCCAGGTCCGAGGCGAGGCGTGTCCGTCGTAGTTCAAAAAGGGGCACCGGCCGCACCCAGCCGCGTCCGAACACCTGGGGCAGACGGCCTGGAAGCGGGTTGGCTCCCGGGGGCAGGACCTCTGTCACGGCACGGCATGCCGCCCGGTCCGCGTTTGGATAACCACCCGCGATATACAGATGCGCACGGCCCTCCCGGAGGGAAAGCCGCTCGACAAGACCCTGCCAGGACGCCTGTTCCGGATCGCCGAAACGCAGCACCACCGCGGGGCGCTCCTCCTCGTGCAGAAGCCAGTCCTCCAGACTGGAAAGGGACGGGCAGTCCGGGTCGAGGATGGCTTCCGCCCGGAGGGAATACATGCGGCGTGGGTAGGGCATCAGCTCAAGGGAGCTTGCCGGCCGCAGGGTGGGCACTTCGAGGAAGGCATCACCTCCCGCCTCGTGCCACACAGCACCGAGGCGAATGGATAGGTGCCAGTCCGTCAGCCGGCCTTCCGGGAGGGGAATGGCCGGGAGCATTTCAAGTCCCTGTGTCATGGCGCTTCCTCCATGTGTGGGGTCAGGGTTTCCGCCGGAAGAACGTCCATCTCACAGGAAAACACCGCGGCGGTGGCACCGGCCGGGAGATCGCTCTCCCAGAAGACCGGTGTGGCATCGTATAGACGTCCATCCTCCCCTCCCCAGAGAAGCGATGGCCGGATCTGGTGCTCCGCGAGGAACAGCTCCCAGGAGGATGCCTCACCGCGGCGGAGCGGCGGGAGCACCACCCGCAAGCGCCCAAGGGTGGGGGCAACCCGGCGCCTGAGGCGTCCGCCCGCGAGTGTCGTGTGGAGCCTCTCGCCGGTGAGCCGGTTGTGGCGGACCGTCTGATGCACGGGCCCGGGGGCGCTCCGGACCAGGCCTGCCACGGAGAGGATCGTTCCGGGCCCGAGTGCACGGGGCAGCGGCGCAGTCAGCAGCAGCTCCGGCGCGGTCTCCTCGGCCGTGCCTAGATAGACGAGGCCCCCGCCATCCCGCGCGCAGAAGGTGCTGCCGGCGTCAGGCGTGTCTTCGGCATAGGATACCTCGCCCAGGGACGTGGCGCCCCCGGGGTGCGTTTCCGGCCCAAGGAAGGCCACCTCGCGTATATCTGTCAGGAAGGCTGCGGGGCGGAAGTTCGCGGGCCGGCAGGGCTCCCCGAGCATCTCCGTCCAATAGAGCGTCCCGGGACGGCTTCCGGCGGGACCTCCTCCCAAGGGCATATACGCCACCGCCCCCTCCCCGGACAGGAGGGACTCCCGGAGTGCCGCCGCCGCGCGGAGCACCCCCTCCTCGCCGCTCAGCTTTCCATCGGCTGTGGACGCCACAACCGGCCAGAACTCCAGCGTCCAGCGGATCATTCCATCCGCGCGCATTTCCGGTGGGCGGATACGGATGGACGGCGGCCGGAGCAAATCGCCCGCGTGCCCAGCGGCGCCCGGCCGGACCGCCGGGACCACACGCCACTCTGGATAGACAGTCTGGAGGTGGAGGCGGAGCGCCTCCATGCGCTGCAGGATGGTCTCACACACGATGGGATTCTCCGTTGTATTTGGGAAAGGGTGCAGGGCGTAAGGCCGGGTGGTGCTTGGCCGGGCTTCTGTTCAGAGGTTCCGCATGTTCCGCAGGCGCTGCAGCGGGCGGTCCGGCTCGTGGGCGTGATGGACGGTGGGGCCGGGAGGGGGGAACTCCGGCAGGGCAAAGCGTCCGGTGGCTATACGGCCCAGCAATGCCCGCGCGTCGGCTGCCCGCCGGGTCCAATCCCCCGGGGGGATGTGGCGCCGCCTTGCATGGAGTGCCTCGACCGCGAGGGTGGCGGCGGTGTGCCGGAGCAGTGGTGTCAGTCCGGCCTCCGGATCGTAACCACCCTGGACCAGCGCTGCCCGTACTTCGCCGGCCGCTGTCAGTAGCGCGGCAGCGAGGATCTGTTCGTCCGGCGTGCCGGTGGCTTCGTCGTCGGTCAGGGCCGTCAGCAGGCTCTCGTCCGCGATCTGGTACAGGGTGGAGATGGGAATGCTCATGGTGCTGACTCCCTTCGTGGTGCAATCTGTGTCAGCACGCCGGGGAGGTTGGGAGCCTCCCCGGCGTTTCGGGTCAGGCGATGGCGTTGCGCAGTATATACGCTGCGCCGGGGGCGGCGATTTTTCGGTCGTAGTACTTCTGCACGCGGATCATGGTGGCCTTGCGGCGTTCCTCGCGCCATGTCTGGACGCTGGCGCCGCGGCTTGTCCCGGCGGCCTGGGACCAGGCGAAGGTGATGACAGGGGCCACGGTCTTCAGGCCCACGCGCCTCGGCACGTACAGCAGCAGCGCGTCAACTCCCCAGATCGGGCGCATGTCCGGTTCCTGCCCGGGGGATGCAGCGTTGTACACGGCCCGGGCGACAAGGACGCGCTCCACGTCCAGCAGCTCCGCCAGCGCGCCGGGGCCCACGGCACCACTGTTGGTGTACTTCACCCGCTCCGTCACCTTCGGGTGGTGGCGCAGCGCCGTGTAGACGCTTTGCGAGAGCACCAGCACGTTGGGCGGCTGCTGGACGGCACGGAGTATCGCCCCGCGTGCCTCCTCCACGATGGCGGGCGGATCGGCGGCCTCCTCGTCCCACGGCGTGTCCTCCGCGGCCACGTCCATGCCTGGGAGGGCGCCGGGTTCGCGGAGTGCTCCGGCCAGGCGGTGCTCCATGTTGAGCAGTATCTTGTCCGTGAGGAACTCGGTCCTGTCTATCTCCGGCTGGAGTGGCGCGTCGGCGTTCTCCCGTTCCTCGTCGGGTATGACGGAGGTCAGGGCGTGGTCGTCGCAGTAGTAGGAATCATGGCTGAGGCGGAAATCCACCTCGCTGGCTTCGGCGCCGGGTGCGCGGGCGTCGGTGGTGGGCCGGAAGCTTTCCCCGTCCGGGTCGTGGACGAAGTACCGGCCGCTTTGCTTGCGGACGAGCACCTCCGGCGCGATGTGCGGTCCCACGTAGGCGGGGTTGCGGTAGGAAAGGCTGACGTTCGTCAGGGCAACGTCGAAGTGTACGGTTGAAACGTCCGGCATGGGAGCATGTCTCCTTTCGATGTATGTCTAGACGCGGGGTGTGAGAAAGACCTGCACGAGGTCTCCGGGTGCGGTGGCTGCGGATTCGGCGATGCCGATGGGATTGGCGAACTCGCCCAGGTTCTCGCAGTTTGCGGTTTCGGCGGACAGAAGGCCGCTGCCATCGCTCTCCCCGGCGTGATGCAGGCTGATGATGTTGGACAGCACCGGGTCATCGGCCACCCTCGCTCGGAGGCTCTCGGCGGTCTCCGTCACGCCACCTCCGTCGCGGGTGAGCAGGAGGCGGAGCTGCGAGGACTGGATGGTCCAGTGGAAGTCCGCCGGACCGGGCGGCTCCGCCAGTGCCACGTCCACGGGGAAGGCGTAGCTGGTGGAGTCGAGCCACTCGGCGATGAGCGCGGTGTTGGCACCTTCGGATCCGAACTCGTAACGCGGACGGGGGGACTGCTTGACGCGCCCTCCGTCGTCCGCCACGCAGACCGGGCTGCCGATGGCGATGGGTCCCGCCGCCTCGGCCAGTGCAATGCCGAGCCGGCGGACGGCCACGTGCCGGCCATCCCGGGGCTGGGCGTGCACGGTCAGCCCGAGCACACCTCCCTGGTTGGCACGCGCCGGGGGCGTGCAATCCCCTTCGAACTGCCCCCGGACGACGGCACGGCCGGCAGCGATTCCTTCTTCGGAGACAAGGCGGAAGGCCTTGTCCAGTACGTAGTTCGACATGACGTCTGCTCTCCTTTCGGTTGTCTATACGTCGTGTGGCCGGGCGGTTTCGTGGATCAGGGCGTCGCGGTAGCTCAGCTCCGGGTCGCGCCGGATGCGCTCCATCGCCCGGCGATGGTGCTGAACGGATTCGGGCGAGGCGCCCCCGGTCAGTGTTTCGGAGAAGGTCGCGGTGCTTCCCTCCGGCAGCGTGCCAAGCGGCTCGAAGGACACCGGCGGCGGGACGGTGGAAAGTACGGCCACGAGGGCGTCCAGCTCCTCCCGGTCCGCAAGGGCGGCGAAGACGGCGGGCAGGCCGCGCTCCTCCCACTCCGGCAGCCACCGGCCGAGCGCCATCAGGCGGGCCTTCGCCTCGGCCGCCGCCGGGCAGGGACTGGAATCCCCGGCTTCGGGGGGTGCGTCCGCCGGCGGGGGAAGCTCCTCCACGAAGCAGGCCGTCGGCGCCTCATCTGTGCCCCCTTCCGCGGAGAAGACCGGGTCGCGCAAACCCTTCACGGCGGGCGCGGCCGCACCGAGGAAGCTGACTGCCTTCAGGTAAGGCCGGCCGGTGCCCGTGAAGCGTCTGTACAGCTCGACGCTCCGCTTCGGGAAGCGGCGCTCCCGGAGCGACCGGGCCAGCCGGGGGCTCAGGCCGCGGAGGCTCGCCACCAGCCGGTCCCCCATCAGGCGCAGCCGGCGCACCCAACCGTGGGCCGGGCCGCGTTGCTCATGGTCGAAGGTCACCGGTGCCTCGTGGCGGCCGGGATCGTAGTCCCGGGCAATGGCACCGAGGGTTTCCGTGTCGTAGTTGCCGCGCTCTCCATAGTCGCCGGCGCGGAAGACTTCCACGTCCAGCTCCTCGGGGTTGGGGTTCTTCATCTCGACCTCCTTCTGTGATTGGGTTGCCGTTTCCGTGGGAATCGGGGTCTGGGGTCAGTGGATGGGCCGCCCTTCGTCCTCGGGCGAGCGGATGGCGGGCGGGACTTCGGCGCCGGGGGTGGCCGTGCGGCGGTCTCCCCAGGGCACCGGCGGCAGGTTGAGGCGGAACCGCACCTCGTTGATGGTCAGCACGCCGTACTGAAGGTGGTACTGGTAGAAATTGGCGTCGTCGTAGCGGAGCGGCGTGTCCTCGGTGGTGGGGGCGGGCCGGCCGTATTGCCGGTAGAAGTAGGACTTGGGGAGTGTGACGCCGAGGTTCAGCAGCTCACGATCCACGCGGATGCGGGCGCCCAGGTCCTCGGGGCTGTCCGTGTCTATACGCCAGAGGGGCCGGGGCGTGCCGGGCGGGAAGTTCAGCTCCATCAGCCATGCCACGAGCGATTCGTTCACGGCCGCCTCCAGGAGCCGCGCGTCCGACTCGATGTAGTCCTGGCGGACGAGCTGGTGGACGTTGCCGAGCGCGAGGGAGCCACTGCGCCGGCCCTCCCCGGAGGTGAGCGTCGCCCCGAGGACGATCTTCGACATCTCGTCGTTGCACCAGTCTAGCAGCTCGCGGTAGGTGGCGCCGCCTCCTGCCGTCCGTCCGCTCTCCAGCAGGCTCAATTCGATGCCCTCGGGCAGGATGACACCGCTGTCGGTCTGGAGGGCGGACAGCACCTCGCGCAGTCGGCGGCGGTCCTCCTCCTGTGTTCCGTGCGGGCAGGTGGCCACGGCGGTCGGTGCGCCGTACTTCTCGTTATAGACAGCCCAGAACTTGAGCGCGTTCTTCTTGAACCAATACATCCAGTAGGCACGCTGCGCGAGGCCGCGGCCGCAGGGGTTGCGCACGTCCGCGCCGAACCGCAGCAGCAGAAAGGTCCTGGCGGGCGGGCGGAACGTGGCGGAGGCAGCAGAGAAGGACCGTCCATACTCGAGGCCGGGAGTGTCCGCCGCGCCGGCCGGGGCAGCTCCTCCGGGCCGCACAAACGGCGGGGAGAGCAGCAACAGCTCCTGTTCCGGGGAGAAGGCGAACCACTCCTGGGGGCGTTCCCGCCAGCCGGTCACCAGCAGCTCGCCCTGCGGCCCGTACCCCCACTGCAGCTCCACCGCGGCAAAGCCCTTCGTGATGCCGTCCAGCAGGGTCCTGAGCATCTCCTCGAAGCGCGGAATGGCGCCGAGGGCACGATCCAGGAATCCTGTCAGCCGGCCGGGTGTCTTGTGCGCCGGTGGCGGAGGCACGACGCGCCGTTCCAGGCCGAGCAGCCCGTTCAGCCGCGTCTGTACAACCGAGTACAGATGGCCGTCCTTCTCCAGCATCTCGGAGAACAGCTCGTACACCGAATGCTGATGGCGGCCACCTGCTGCCTCGGTCTGGAGCAGCGTCCGCGCCGAACGGTCTTCCCGGAGCGAATGCGCCGCCCACCATGCCTCCGCTGGATTGACAAGGGGTGCCCTGGGTGTTGGGGAAGGCTGCATGGGATCGCTCCGGCTCCGGGAAGTTTCCGCTCATGGCCGCCGTGCTCGCGGCCAACGGAAGGCACCATGCAGAACACCCTCCCGCATTTCCGGACCATGCGGACTATACGGACAAAAAAAGCGGCGCCCGCCCGGGGCGCCACAGTGGGTGGATCAGACCGGAGGAAAACTGCTACGGGGCGGGGGATTCGCGCCGGAGGAGGACCAGGTTCGCAGCGGGAAACACGGCTTCCTCCACCCAGCCGGGCTCATCCGGCACATCGTGGCTGAAGAGCAGCGCCAGATCCAGCCGCGCGGTGGCCAGGTCCTCCACCGTGTCATCGCGGAGGAAGGTCACGTGCTCCAGGCCGTGGCGGTCGCGGTAGTACTCGATCTCCCACTGGACCCACTCTGTATGGACAAAGCGGACCGGCCCGTCCATCTCCTGGAATTCCCGCATCACCTCGCGCACCGGCCCGGATGTACGGAAGGAGAAGTGCCACTCCATTGTAAGCTTCGACACTTGATAGACGGCAAAGAGCAGGAGCAGCACCCACCCAGCCGCCCGGACGGCGGTCATGTCCAAACGGCCGGCCGCCTGCAGCCCCGCCGGAATGATCAGCAGCAGCAGCGGCACCACGTAGAGCATCGTGCGGTCCAGGGGCCAGGGGAGCCCGAGCAGGAGGTTCTGCGACGCCGCCATGCAAAACGCCAGCACGAGCGCCAGCGCCGTCCACCGGAGCGGAACGTTGCGCCCCTGTACGGCTCCCCAGACCAGCGACGCCACGAGCACGGTGGCACCCGCCACCTGCACCCACGTCTGCAGCGTGAGGGCCGTCAGCCACCGGAACGGTGCGTCCGGAAGCGGCGTCACGTTCACATCCCCCGCGTACAGCATCGCCCAGTGGAGTGTCTGATATCCACCCCACGCGGACGGCATCCCGAGGTAAAACACACCCGGCTTGATATTCGGAAGAACAGGTCCCCACACTGCCAGATTCAGCACCGCTGCCGGACCGGCCAGCAGCGCCACCGTATAGACGCCGCGGCGCCATGGCGGGCCGTCCACGCCTCTCTCCTGGCGCGGCCTCCCCCACAGCCAGAACTCCCTTGCCGCCAGGAGCAGGCAGAACGGGGCCACGAAGTTGATGAACACCGGAACGGTCATGACGGACAGGCCGAAGAGGACCGACATGCCGGCCAGCAGCGGCACGTCCTCCCGGAGCGGTCGCGGGCCGGGCCGGGCGCTGTCCCGTTCCACCTTCCACAGGCCCGCCGCCAGCCCCCATGCCGCAAAGCAAAGGGCCAGCGAATACCCCCGGCTCAGCGAGCCGAAGTCCAGCAGCACCGGCTGCGTGGCAACCAACACGATCGCCCCGAGCCGCAAAGCCCAGCCCCGCAGCAGCAGGGCGCTCAGGAGGGCCACCGCGAGCAGGAACCCCAGCCGGCCGAAGAGAGCCGGAAGCCGCATGGCCCACTCCGCCGGACCGAAAAGCTCCACGCAGAGCCGGCTCAGGACGGTGTTCAGCAGGTGGTTGTTCGCATCGTAAAGGCCCCAGATACGCCCGAAATCATGCTGGAGGTAGAGGTGCCAATTGTATGCTTCGTCAAAGGTGATGCCGGTCGTGAACGCGCGTGCCACCGCCAGCGCCGTCCCGCCAAGCACCACGGCGCCCATTGCCGCGCGATACCAGACGGGGGCACCATGCCACTGCTCTGCGGCCCAGGCGGCGAAGGTGGCAGGCGCCGATGGAGTGGACTGCGTGGCGTTCTCGGGCACGGGATCGGGCGGCCTTTGCGGCGGGTCGGAGTGCAGCGGGACAAACGCCCCGCCGGATGCTGTCCCGAGGGATGGCGCTCCCGGCGGCCGGACGCAACCGGGTATCGGGGAAGCCGCGCCTGCGGCCGGGCCTCCTGAGAGCTTGACCGCACCGAATGCATTGTGGCGGTCTGCCACGTAGGGTCGTTGGTTGGTGTCTTACGCCTTTTCGAGAAGGAGGGAGGACATGAGGCCGGGAATTTGGAAACGTGGGGCGGTGGCAGCCGCGTCGGCCGTGCTGGCGGTTTCGGTGATGTCCGGTTGCAGCATTGCCGGAAAGCGGGTGACCGAAACCGGGTGGCAGATCACGCTGCTGAACGGCCGGCAGTTCGACGAGACTGAGGGGCACTACCTTTTGGCCCTGTACGACGGGGCACTTCCGCCGCCGGAGCGCAGCGTCACCGTCTTTCAGCTCTGGTCCGGCCCGAGGCCGGCCGCGGAGACAGAGGAAGGGGAGTAAGGGCCCCGGTCAGTCGCGGCGGAGCACCGGCAAATCGGCTTGGCGGAGGGCGGCCCCTCGCGCAAGGTCATCCTGCGTGCCCGGGTGGCGGAATTGGCAGACGCAAGGGACTTAAAATCCCTCGGTGGCAACACCATGCGGGTTCGATCCCCGCCCCGGGCACCATTGAAAAAATTGGACTTACGGAAGGTCAGCTTCCGGCGCTGAGGGCCCGGCGTGTGTTGCATTGCCTGTTTAGGCGGAACCGGGTGCCCTCACTCAATACCCTCATCAGTCGTCAGGCGGAGAGCGAAGAGGTCGGCATCCGTCAGTTCAATGACCACCATCACTGGGGGGAGGGTCTCTTCGCTCTCTATTGTGCGTCCATCCTTCCACGAGACGGGCAGGAAGAGCCCGTCGCCCCAAAGGGGTTGCGAGTCCTCCAGGGCGTATCCGGGGATGGGTTCTCCGTCCTGGTTGGTCAGTCCAACCCGGATGGTTCCGGCTGCTGAGGTTGAGGCGTTTAGGAGTAAACTTTTTCCGCCTGCCTCAAGCGGGCCGATGGTGGCCGTGCCGGTCTGGTGCCCGGCGTGCAGTGAGGCAAAACCCTCCGGCCTGAGGGTACCGCGGCGGATATGGGGTGCCTCCCCGCCGTAGTTTTCCATCCAATAGACGGACCACTCCGCGGCATCCGTATGGAGGATTCCGTGAACCGGGGTCATGTTTCCGTGCGCATTTCCCCAATTTGTCTCCTGCAGCCCGGGCCGGATCCACGCGCTGCGGGACACCCAGTCCCAGTGCAGGCGGTCGCGGCTTGCGATGAGGACGGCGTCGGACACTCCATCGGTGTCCCGGCTGAGAACGGTCTGGCGCTCGGGTATGAAACGCATGGCCATGCCCACGTACCAGGGCCCTGCCTCTCCTTCGATGAGTTGCGGCACGGGGGTAATTCCGTTTGTATAGAAGTGTGTTCTCGTCTCCTCGGGGAACTCGATTGGCACGGGGGTGCCCCATTGCCTGAAATCATCCGAGGATGTGTATTGAATGTGCCGATATCCTTTCTGTGGGACGCGGCTGTATACGGCGTAATCGTCATGCCACGGATCCCGGAACGCCACGTTGAGTGAATCGTAGCCGCCTCCCAGGTCTATCGCCGGCCCGTCACTGAGGGGCCGCCAGTTGAATCCGTCCGGAGACAGCCAGGTTCCCAATGTCCGGCGGGCCTCTCCACCCTGACGCAAATAATAGAGTGCGACGGCCTTCCAGCGCTCATCATGGGGAGTATCATAACCCGGATCGTACAAAGGGAAAAAATTGTGCGCTTCCACGTAGTTGGGCGTCTCCGGCTTGTGAATGATGTTGTTTTCGGTGTCCCCTTCCCATTCGTGGAGCCCCATTTGGGGCTTGTGCCAGTTGATGCCATCATCGCTCAGGGCAACACAGACAACCTCGCGGGTGTGGTCTCCTCCCCCACGATAGTAGAGACGGAAGCCGTCCTCCACCTCCATCACGGAAGCGTAGCCGCTCTCTCTGCCTTCCCATGGCGCGTCCAGGACGAGGACAACCTCCTGCGGCTGGGGTGTGTGGAGACGGCGCTCGACATTCTGGAGTTCGCCAAGCATTGAATTATCAAGGAAAAGAAAGCGTTCGGTATGCTGTGCAGAGGCCAGCCCTGCGGCAAGAAGCAGGGCGGGGAGGGGAAGGAAGTGGCGCAGGTTCATTGTACCGATTCCGGTCCCAGGTGGAGTTTCTTCCGTGGAGAGGCTTCTGTTTCCCCCAATCTGGGGCAACGGGTGAATGGAGCTTCACTCATCCCGCGATGCCAGGGGCCAGCAGGCAAAGCAGCGAGGCGATGACGACGCAGAAGGTGTGGCCTTTGCGCTCACGGAGTTTGCGGGCAGTAGACATGAGGAGCCAGGCGATGGTCCAGCCTATGGCAAGGAGAAGAAGGCCCAGTCCGGCGAGGCCAGCCCCGGCGAGGATGGCTTGGGCAGAACGGGGGCCCGCGTCCACGAGCCCCAAGGCAAGGCCCATGCCCCACATGATGCCCGGGATGGCGAAAAGTGAGACGAGGCCCACGATGGCGGCGGCGATGTAATACACGATGGACAGGATGTTGAGGTACATCTCGTATTCGGTCATGCTGGCTGACTCCCTTCAGGGGAAGAATTCTTACTATCGAAAAGGCGCCTCACCGAATCGCGCATAAGGACGATGAGCGTGAAGACGCCAAGAAGGGTCCCGAACGGCACGAAGGCACAGGACACACCGGCAACGACCATGCAGAAAAGGTGTCCCTCGCGCCGGCGGAGCTTTCCCGCCGCAGCCAGGAGAAAACCGGCGAGCACCCACCCTCCGAGGAGGAAAAACAACCCCATGCCTCCAAATAACACTCCGAACAGGCGCTCGACCGGCTCCACATCCTCAGCGGTAATCATCACGCTTCCAATGATGACGTGTGGGAGGGCGAAGCAGGAGAAGAACGCCACCAGTCCAGCCACGACATAGTGAAAAACAGACAGCAGGTTGAGGTGTTGTTCGTCCTCGGTCATTGTATGGCCGCTCCCTCTGTGACATGTGGCGATCCGGCATTTGGCGCCCCGTGGGGGGTCAACGGAGGATTAGCATGGTCGTGGGAATACTCGATTGGAATTTCACGTCAAGGGAGGTATCGAGAAGGTGAAAGCGGGGAAATCCTCCGTCGAGCGTAATGGCGAGGAAATCTTCCCCCGTACGGAACAGTTCGAGCGTTTCGCCGGGCAGGGTTTGAGTCGCTTCGATGGCGTATGTATCTTCGCCCCACTTCTGAATTTCGGTTTGCCTGCCGAGAGTTCTGCCCGTGAACAACTGCTCACCGTGCCAAGCAGCGGCGTTCACGGAGTTGGCGAGGTAATCAACGGCGGCAAGT
>SLOM01000034.1 GCA_007132505.1 Candidatus Sumerlaeota bacterium | reverse complement strand
GAGCATGGCAAGGACCTGACCGTCGGCCCCAAGGCGATGTCGCTCCTGCAGGGGTTCCACTGGCCGGGCAACGTGCGCCAGCTCCGGACCGTCATCGAGTCCGCGGTGATCCTCTGCCGTGGCCGGGAGATCCAGCCGAAGGACCTTCCTGACGAGGTACGGACGGAGGCGGCGCCGGGCAATTCGGTGCGCCTGCGGGTCGGCATGAGTGTGGCCGATGCTGAGCGCGAGCTGATCCGCGCCACGCTGAGCGAGTTCGGGGGCAACAAGGCCAAGGCGGCCCGGACGCTGGGCCTCGGGCGCAAGACGCTCTACCGCAAGCTGGAGGAGTACGGGCTCGAATGAGGCGATGGCAGGTCGTGCTCGTTGCGCCGAAGGAGCCGGGCAACGTGGGCGGCGCGGCACGCGTGACGAAGAATTTCGGCGCGGGCGGCCTGCGTGTCGTGGCTCCCCGGTGTGAAGTCAATGGCGCCGAGGCGCGGCGTTACAGCTCGGGCGCGGCGGACCTGCTGCGCGCGGCCCCTGTCTATACAAGCCTGCAGGAGGCGGTGGCGGACTGCGAGATCGCCGTAGGCCTGACTGGCCTGGGTGGAAAGCACCACCGGCTTGACTGCATCGGGCTCGTTCCCACGGACATCACGCGGCACTGCCATGGGGTGCGGCACGGAGCGCTTGTCTTCGGGCGCGAGGAGCGCGGGCTCGAAGGGGACGAGTTGGAACTCTGCGATTTCCTGTGGAATCTTCCCACCGATCCGGGGTTTTCCTCCCTGAACCTCGTGCAGGCAGTGGGCATTGCCCTTGCCGGGATGGCGGAGGCGGAACGTCAGGAGGGGCTGTCGGACTTGGCCCTTGGGAACGCCCCGTCAGGGCGGGCGCTCAATCCGCTCGCCGGGAGCCCCGATCCGGGTGACAGGCCCGCCACGAACGACGCGCGCACGAGGCTGCTCGGCCACACGCGCGAATTGCTCGTCCGCACCGGCTGGACAGAGGACCGGCGACTGCGCAATACGCTCGGCAAGCTGCGCAACGTCCTTGTCCGCGCCGGAGCCACGCAGCGCGAGGTCAACCTCCTCCACGGTCTCTGCCGGCAAACGCTCCTCGCCCTCGAAGGCAGGATCGCTTCCCCGGACGAGCCGGACCGCGGCCGGCAGTCCTGAGCCGACGCCCACGGGACCCGTCCATCACAGGCGCAACGCCAACGGCACCTCCAGCGAAAGCGCGCGATAGACCGCGTAAAGGAAGAACTTAAGCTCGGTAATGGACGCATCCTCGCCCTTTTCCGGCGAGAGGGCGAACTCGATCTCCGGGGCATCCTCCGCGCTGCCGGATTGCGAGACTCCCTCCATCAGGGCGAGCAACTCGTCGCCGGTGTGCCCTTCGGTGGAGCGCAACGCCTGCAGGTGCACCAACACACCGAGCCCGTGCGGCGGCATGATGTCCCCCACAAGGAGCAGCGCGTTCAGCACCTGATCGCTCGTCAGGATAAACTCACCGCGCTTCTCGGTGACCGGTCTATCCGCCTTCAGGAAGCCGCCCTTGCGCCAGTTCGCAAACCGTCCCCCCTTGCCATAGCCCTGCCGCTCGACGGCATCCCGGAAGAGGGCGAACGCCTGGCTGCCCTCCGGCGCAACCTGCCGCACAAGCCATCCTTCCGCCTCCGCGGAAATGGGGATCGAGATACTTTGCGTGCAGGAATACGCGGTCCCCTGCAGCGCGGCGGGACAGCTTTCGCAGTGGCGTGCATGCATGCCGAGCGGCCGGCATTCCTCCAGGACCTCCGCCACCGTCGTCTCCCGCGTGACACGCTGGCCCGAAGGCGTGGCGGTCTTCTCGCGGAACCGCATCCTGGCGGTGTCCTCCAGCCCATGCTCCTCCCGGAAGCGTGCCTGCACCGACTGGGCCCGCTCGCGCTTGGCCAGCAGCTCCAGCAGCTCCCCTTCGCCCAGCTCCCGGCGCGGTTCACAATCCAGATTGACGTAATACCGTATCGGCATCGGCGGCTGTCCTTTGCCGTGGATTCTTGTCTCCGCACTGACCATGCCTCCGGAGGCCGGCCGGAACAACGGCAAATCCCCCAATGGATCGCGGGGAATTCGACGGCATGGAGATTTTCCCTTGGCCCTTTCCGCCCTGGCCTCACGCTGATTGTTGCAGGCCAAACCAAGGGGGTGCCACCATGCAATATACCAGACTCGGCGAACGCGGCCCACAGGTCTCCACGATTGGTTTTGGAGCATGGGCCATCGGAGGAAGGAACTGGGGCCCGACGGACGACGAGATTTCCATGGCTGCCCTGCGGGCGGCCCTCGATCAGGGCGTCACGCTGATAGACACCGCTGATGTCTACGGCTTCGGGCACTCTGAGGAGCTCGTCCGCCAGCTATACGACGAGAGGGGAAAGGGTAACACCGTCCTCGCCACGAAAGCCGGAAACGACTTCTACAATGCCGGCGACAAGGATGACCAGGGCTACGGCGCCATCCGGTCGAACGTGGACAAGGACTATATCATATTCGCCGCCGAGCAGTCCCTCAAACGGCTCAAGCTCGACTGCCTGGACATCCTTCAGCTTCACAGCCAGCCGACGGACATGCTCGACCGCGACGACGCGTGGGAGGCACTCGCCACCCTCAAGCAGCAGGGCAAAATCCGTCATGCCGGATGGAGCATCACCTCCTTCAAGGAAACGGAGCAGGCCTACCTGCTCGACCGGCACCACGAGCTGCTGGACGTGATCCAGGTCCGCTACAATCTGCTCGAGCGCGAGGCGGAAAGGGAACTCTTCCCCAAGGCGCTGAAGTACGGCATCGGCGTCATCGTGCGGATCCCGCTCCTCTTCGGCCTGCTCACCGGCAAGTTCACCCGTGAAAGCACCTTTACCGGCGACGATCATCGCAAGATGAACCTCTCGCCCGAGAAGCTCGACACGTACCTGGCCCAGCTGGAGGCAATGAAGCCGCTCTTCGACCGTCACCCCGATCAGTCCATGACGCAGGTGGCTCTGCGGTTCTGCATCACACACCCCGCCTGCCACACCGCGATTCCGGGAGCGAAGACACCCCAACAGGTGGCGGACAACTGCGCCGCCTCGGACCTGGGGCCCCTCGACCCCTCGGAAATCCCGCCGCCGCCGGCGTGATCATTCGGCGCTGGCATGGTGACGAAGAATGTGAAGCATCAACGATAACCCGCAACGGTCAGGCGGGCACAGGAGAAAGGCGCCCGCACGCCAGTTCAGACGGTGAATTGCCGCTGGAGCTTGCCTCCAAGCAAGCGGGAGCGTGGGCTGTGAGCGTCTGCCGCCAGTCTATTGCCTTGTTGCCGGCTTGGACTCCGCGGGCAGGTTGTCGTCAGCGATGGCGCACGTTTCGTGCTCCTCGCAGACCTCGCACTCCGCAGGTCCGGGACAGTCGAACCTGTGATCCTTCCATGCGCGCAGGAAGGCCTTCACGGGCTTGCGGTCCTCGTGGATGAAGTGCATGAACTGGAGCAGCTTGCGGCGGGCGTCGGAGCTGACAAGGTGCTCCACTTTGCAGGCGTCAATGCTGGCTTGTCCGGGGTCCAGCCCGAGCACCTCGGTGAGAAACTGCACCATGAGGCGGTTGTTGACCGTGATTTCGTGCGCCAGTTTCTCGCCTTCGGGAGCGAGCTTGAGAAACCGGTTGTGGTCTTCTTCCACCCAGCCGCGGGACTTTAGTGTTTTGATGCTGACGGAGGCACTTCCGGGGGTGATCTCCAGCTCGCGTGCCACGTCGGTCACGCGGGCATAGCCTTGCCTGCGATGCAGCTCATTGATGGCCATCAGGTAGTGGGCCATGCTGTGAGTGATCTCGTTGTTTTCGAACTCTTTCCATTCTTTCATGGCGTGAAAAATCCCCCCGCGGCCGCTGGTAATTTAGCGTGGCTGCTTTTCCGCTCAAAGGCAATCGAATCCTCTCACGCGGACCGGCCCACGTGTTGAAGCGAGGCGGCTTTCATGCCAGCCCGTCCTCCTTCCGGGGCCCCGCGCGAGGCGAACAACCGCCGGTAGAGGTTGGAGGAAAGCATGCCGCCGGGGTCACAGCGTTGCTTGAGCGCCTCAAAGGCCCGCAGGTTCTCCTCCGGCAGGTACCGGCGGGGTGTGCCGGGGAGCATGGTGGCGTCCTTGGCCAGATAGAACCGCCCACCCGCCGCCAGCACCATCTCGTCCATCTCATGACAGAGCTTCCACAGACGTTTGCGGTTCGAGCGCGTCACCGGGTAGTCGAGCGCCATGGAGTACCCGTCCACGGCGTGCGTGATCAAATAGTCGTCCGGCAGGTGTTTCTTCGTGACGGCCAGATAGGGGTACATTCCGAAGCGGTGGCTGAGCCGCACCTGCTCGGCGAAGACGTCTGCCGCGTACTCCTTCGGCACGAAGCTCTGGTACTGGATGAGGCCGCCGGGCTTGTAGGCATGGTGCCAGTTCGGCACGTAGTCCAGCAGGAAGGCAAACGCCGCGTGGGACTGGAGATAGGGTTTCCCCGCACCGGGCTTGAGCTGCGCGTGGTACTTGGCGGTGTTGATCAGCCGCATGCCGATGTTGTTGACGAAGGGCGCGGCCAGCTTCCAGACGATGGCTTTCGGAAGGAGGCCCATGATCGTGTCGGGAAGCTGCTGATTCTCCACGCGGAGTGTCTGTGCCGGGAAGGGGTCCTCGCCGGGTTCGAGGTATTGGGCGAAGTGCATCTCCCCCCGGCCGATGGAGCGCGGCCGCCCGGGGAAGCAGTCCGCCCAGCCCACCATGTAGTCCATGGCGTCGGCGTTTTCCTCAAACGAGTCCACCATCTCGTCGAAGTTGCGGACCCGCTGGGGGAACACCCGGAGCAGACCGGAGTGGACCCGCTTCGTGCGGAGGCGCACCCGCGTGATGCAGCCGAGCATGCCGAAGCCACCGATGGCACCGCGGAAAAGCTGCGGATCGCCCTCCCGGTCCACGCGGACCGTATCGCCGGAGGGCAGCATGAGGTCGAAGTCCAGGACGTGGTTGCCGAACGGCCCAACCTTCCAGGCGTTCTTCCCGTGGATGTTCATCCCCAGGCATCCACCCATGGTGGTGGACATGGTGCCGGGCACGACGCTGGGCCACCAGCTGTCCTCGATGATGTATTGCCAGAGCCGCTCAATGGTGACACCGGGTTCGAGGGCGATGATGCCCTCCTCCGGATCCCAGTCGAGGACCCGGTTCATCCGGGAGAGGTCGAGGACGATCTGTTCGCTGTTCTGGAACGCGTCGCCGTAGCTTCGTCCCGCACCGCGGAGGGCAACCTGCCGGCCCGTGCGGTGGGCCAGTTCGAACACCTCGCGCAGGCGTTCCACCGTGCTGGGGCGGTAGACATGGGCCATGGAGGCACTATTGAGCCCCCAGGCCTGGACGCGCTCGAGGCGGTCATGTGGCAAGGTATCGAATCCTCCGGCGTGTTCCGGGGTGCTGTGGGTGGTTCCCTGCGCGTCGGCGGGATGTTCGGGACTTGGCCAGCTCATATGTCCTTCCCTCGGAAGAGGGCCGAGGGAATGCTCCGGATGACCCACATGATGGCCCTCCACTTCTTCGGGACGTAGACTGTGGTGCGGCTCGAGCGGATGCCAGCCCAAATCTGCCGGGCCGCCTCGTCCGCGTTGATCATGAAGGGCATCTTGAGCCCCTCGGTCATCGGGGTCCTGACCGGCCCCGGCTTGATGGTCACCACCCGCACGCCGCGATGCCCGAGCCGGTTGCGCAGGCCCTCCATGTAGGTGTTGAGGGCTGCCTTGCTGGAGCTGTAGACGGGTTGGCCCTTCCGCCCGCGGTCGCCTGCCACGGAGGAAAACGCCGCGATCACGCCGGACTCCTGGTTTTCGAACCGCTTGGCCGCCTCGTTCAGCCAGGCGATGGCTCCAAGCACGTTCACCTCGTACACCATCCGGTCCTTCCCGAAGTCGTATTCATTCACTGCCACCGGCGGCATGACGCCCGCGCAGTAGACGACCAGGTCCAGCCCGCCCAGATCGTGCGCGATGCGCTGGAAGAGCGTGGGCACCTCGTCAAAGTGCCGCACGTCGTGCGGATAGACGAGCGGCGCGGGGGCCTTGGGGGTCTCTTTGGTTATCCCGGCGGCGAGCTCCTCAAGCGCCTCCCTGCGCCTTGCCACGAGCGCCGTGCGCACGCGCTTACGGGCCAGCAGGCGCGCCAGTTCGGCCCCCATGCCGGAGGAGGCTCCGATGATGATCGCGTTGGAAAAGGGTGACATCCCGGACTCCGGCGTTTGATGACTGTCCTTCTCTGGAGCGGACAGGAGGGCGCCGCACGGGTGCAAGGCGGAAGGACTTGGCTTCAATCCTCCCCGTTGGTCTCCGCTGGCTCCGGCGTGTCGGGGATGTAGGGCTCACCTGATTCGAAAATCGCCTCTGCCCAGGGGACGTAGACTTCCGCCGTCAGCTGCGGATCGT
>SLOM01000136.1 GCA_007132505.1 Candidatus Sumerlaeota bacterium | reverse complement strand
TGTCCCCGGACCAGCATCCAGCCCACAAGAGCCGTGGCCAGTGCGTGCATCTGGGCAGTGCCAAGCCATCGGGTCAGCAGGAACTCGAAGCTCCACTCACGGCCGGGATCACCGAACAGCAGCACAAAGCCCTCCGCACCCGCGAAACCAAATCCGATGAGCGCCCCACAGAGCGCCCAGTTCTCCTGCCCCTTCCCGTCCCGGAAGAGCGCCCACAAGAACAGGCCAGCGAGAAAGCCGAGCTTGATCACCTCCTCCGCCACGGGACCGTAAACGAGCCAGATAAGTGTCAGTTGGAGGCTTTCACCCATGAATCCGGTGGCCTGACGGAACAATCCCAGTAGCAGCAGCGCGGCAAAGCTTGCCCCCACCGCCCCCGCGAGGAACGCATGAACAGCATAGTGGGTTCTCCGCCACAGGCAGGCCACGGCGGCCAGCAATCCGGCAAGGACTGCGGCCGGCACAAAGCCAAGAAGGAAAGCGGAGAGCGGGTTGACCATAGAAATACCCGGCAAAAGTTCGATAAATCTTCGCAAAAGACCAAGCCGGACAGGGCGAAAGGCACTCCCACATGGAAATGACCCGGCTCTTCCGCGTTCTCTCCGACGCCACCCGGTTCCGTCTCCTCCGCCTGCTTACCCGCGAGGAGCTGACAGTCAACGAGCTGGCCGAGGCCACTCAGCTGGCACAACCCCGGATATCCAATCACCTGAAGATTCTGCGTGAGGAAGACCTGATTGACGAGCGCCGGGAGGGGTCCTGGCGGTACTACCGCGTGGAAAGGGAGAAGCTCTCCCCTCCGGCCCGTGTCCTGTGGCCCTCCCTGGAGCAAAGCTGGGAGGACGATTCCACCTTCGCACCGGACGATCGCCGGCTGGAAGCCGTCCTGTCTGCCCGCCACACCCGCTCCTCCTCACAGTTCTTCGACGAGCTGGCACATCGCTGGGATGCCCTGCGCCAGGACCTCCTGGGCGAGGCCATTGGGCGGGCGATCCTGCGCGCATTCCTCCCGGAGGGCCTCGTCGTGGCCGACATAGGGACCGGCACGGGATACGTCCTGGAGCTTTTCGGAAACAGGCCAAGGAAACTCATCGCCGTGGACCACTCGGAAACGATGCTGGAGCTCGCCCGGGAAAAAGCGCGGGCGCGGAACCTCTCGAACGTGGAGTTCCGCCTGGCGGATGCCGAGGACACGCCCCTCAAGGAGGGGGAGGCAGATGTCGTCACCGTTATCCAGGTCCTCCATCACTTCGAGAGGCCGGAGCGGGTGCTGGCGAATCTTGCCAGGGGCCTGCAACCCGGTGGAATATTGATAGCAAACGACTTCCTCGAGCATCAGGAGCTGTGGCTGCGGAAGGAACTCAAGCACCATTGGCTCGGGTTTTCCCGGGATCGTATGGCGGCGTGGCTGGCTGACGCGGGCCTCGAGCTGGTTGGCTGGGAGGTGAATCCAGGGCACGCCGTGCCCCTGGAGAACGGACTGAAGACCCGGATTCCCGATGCCTTCACGTCGGTGGCGCGCCGGTCACGCGGACCAAAAGGGTAAGAAATTTCCCATCAGGGACGGTCCCGCGGGCAAAAAAAGAGTTCCAGCTCATTGCATCCCCTCACAATCGAGCTTGACGCGCGGCAGCAACTCGCGGAGATGCCCGGCACCTTGCACGTCTGCCCCCCAGTCGCCGGGGTTGACCTAAAGGTATCCAAATGCCCCTGGAGAGAGAGTGCTGCCCATGAGAAGAGAGCATCCGAAAGGATTCACCCTGATCGAACTGCTCATCGTCGTCGCCATCATCGCCATCCTTGCGGCGATCGCCGTTCCCAACTTCCTCGAAGCCCAGACGCGCTCGCGGGTCTCCCGCGTGGTCTCTGACATGCGCACCTTCGCCACCGCCATCGAGGCCTACACCGTGGATTACAATGCCACCCCGCGGATGACCCACACGACTTTCCATCCTGTGGACCGCGAGCTGTTCCCCGCATCGGAGCATCCGGGCGGCGTCTTCGGCGTCATGAATCCCATCCTATCAACACCGATCGCCTACATAACGGACGTTTTCCGCAAGGACCCCTTCACCGCGGAATCAGGGACCGGCATACGGCTGGATGAACAGCTCTTTACCTATCACGACCTGGCCACCTACCAGGACCGGAATCCAACCTCCGCGTTCTGGGCAGCATCCACGGACTTCTACGGCAACTGGCGCCTGGGCTCGGTCGGACCGGACCGCACCTTCGCCCACGGATTCAGCCTCTCAGCCCAGCTCGTCTATGATCCGACAAACGGCACGCTGAGCCTCGGCAACATCTGGCGCTCCCCAAAGAACAGCGGCATCCAGCCCCCCGTGGGCACGCTCCTCGGCGCCCACTGAGCCTCATTCGCCGCGCAGGCGGATTCCCACTCTACGCTTGACCGGGGAGGGCCCCAACGGGACCCTCCCCACCGCTTGTCCGTCGGGGTGTGGCGCAGTTGGCTAGCGCGCACGCTTCGGGAGCGTGAGGTCCCGGGTTCGAGTCCCGGCACCCCGACCAGCCAGGCGCCCCTGCTTCCACTCTATTCCTTGATGAGACCCCGCTCCACCAGCTCACGGTGGGCACGTTCCACCTCGTCCTTCGCGTCCTGCTCGGCGGACCATTTCACCAGCTCGCGCATGCCATCCTCCAGAGGAATGCGGGCCTCCCATCCCAACTCTGCCAGCTTCGCCGGATCGCCGTAGCAATGCCGGATGTCGCCTGACCGGAACCGGTGGACGACCTGCGGGACAAGGTCCTCCCGCCCGTTCAGCTTCAGCAGCAGTTCCGCGATCTGCTGAACCGATGTCGGCTTCCCCGTGCAGATGTTATAGACCTCAAGATTCGAGCGCGGCTCCTCCAGCACGAAGAGCTTTGCTTCCACGAGGTCCCGCACGTTGATGAAATCGCGCGCCTGCTTGCCATCCTCATAGATCAACGGCGCATTGGCGTTCTTGATGCGCGAGGAGAAGATTGCCGCAACGCCCGTGTAGGGATTAGACAGCGACTGGCGCGTGCCGTACACGTTGTAGAACCGGCACGCCGTGACCGGTATCCCGTGCGAGCGCCCCGCCACCAGCGAGTATTCCTCCTGGTCCTTCTTGTTCAGGGCGTAGATGGACGTGCAGTGGAGCGGCTTGGTCTCCGGCGTGGGCACGGCCTCGAGGACTTCGCCCGTGGCGGGATCGCGCATCTCGAAATCATGCTTCTCGAGCTGGCTGTCCGGCCGGAGCGCCGGCGTCAGCAGGGCCCCGTCGCTCGGGCGGCGGTAGAGCCCTTCGCCGTAGATGCTCATTGAGCTGGCCATGAGCACCCGCTCGACGCTTGTCTTCTCGTTCACCAGTATATCCAGCAGGATCGCCGTCCCGAACGTGTTCACCTGCGTGTAGCGCTGAATCTGGTACTGGGACTGGCCGACTCCCACCATCGCCGCATCGTGGATGACGGCATCCACGCCGTCGAGCGCCCGCCGGAAGGCTTCCCGGTCCAGCACGTCACCCCGGATGAACTCCGCCTCGGGGTTGAGGTAGTCCGGTGGTCCATCCAGCTCGCCGTGCACCTGGGGCTCGAGGTTGTCCAGAACGCGGACCTTGTAGCCCTTCTCCAGCAGCAAATCCACCATGTGGGAGCCAATGAATCCGGCCCCGCCGGTCACGAGCACGTGTTTGAACATGTCAGCCTTTCCTCGGGCGGCCGGCTGTAGCGGCCCCGCGCTTAATCACTCGCAACAGAAGTCCGGCGAAGCCCCACACCGGGCAACAGGGAAGAGGGTGGCTCTGCCGGATCGCAGGTCCCCTCGATGCTCAACCCAGTTCCCGGACGATGGCTCCGTCCGTCACTGAGGGCGCGAGCCTGCCGCCGCCCCGGCCAGGGCACCTTCGATCACCGAACCGTCCACCGTCTCCGCCGGCGGAACCCCCACCACGTGCAGCAGCGTCGGGACGATGTCCACGAGGTGCGCCTCCTCCACGGTGGCGCCCTCCCTGATGCCGGGCCCGTAAAGGATCAGAACGGGATCCGCCTCCGTCAGCCGGCCGTGAAGACCTCCCGGGTTCCCGGCGCCGCTTATCGTATAGCCAGGCAGCGGGTGGACAATCAGGTCACCGGAGCGCTCCGGGTGGCAGTGCAGTTCGTCGAGCCGCTCCCTGTCCATTATCTTTATGCCCTCGATGGCCTCCAGCGTCTCCATCACCCTCTGTTGCTGCTCTTCGGAGAGTTGCTTCCGGAAGTAGATCAGCCGGACACCCCCCGCGAGGACGATGATTTCCGTGTCCTCCCCCAATTCGTTCTGGTTTGTGGCAACTTCGAAACCGGCCCGGCGGAGAGCTTCGGCCGGTTCCATGGAGGCTTCCTTCTCCTCGAATTCCGACATGCCGTGATCGGCGTTAAATGTAATCAGAGTCCTTTCGTAGAGCCCGGCTTCCTTGAGTGCCTCCAGTATTCTCCCG
The DNA here is from genome assembly GCA_007132505.1 of Candidatus Sumerlaeota bacterium. GTDB lineage: Bacteria > Sumerlaeota > Sumerlaeia > SLMS01 > SLMS01 > SLMS01. Next base: position 2,031 of record SLOM01000136.1, on the reverse strand, counting down.
ACGGCGGCGTCCACGGCCAGGACCATTTCCTCCATTTCGTTGCTGCGGGGACCGTACCGGTGCCCCGTCGTGTCCGTTGAACCGAAATTGATCGCCAGGAAGTCCGCCTCGCCGCTCCGGATGATTTCCACGGCTCTATCGCCGATACGCTCCGGTGTTTCCAGTGTCGTTGTATAGGTTTCGAGATTGTGATACATGTCGCCGTGGACACCGCGCGTGTCCAGCGCGAAATGAGAAATGGCGGCGGGGCGCCATCCGGCTTCCGCCAGCATGTCCGCGATGGTTTTTGACTCGTTGTCACGCGGGCCGCCGACGATGCGGTCAAGCTCCCGGACGTATTGCGAGTTGTTCGCCACGCCCGTGGTCCTCGGGTAGGCGCCTGTCACCAGCGACGTCATGTTCGGGGTGGTGTTGGTGGGGAAGACGGGCCATGCCTGCAGCACGCGGGTGCCGCCTTCTGTCAAATTTCGTATATACGAAGGATTGTACCATTCAACATAGCCGGTGCGGAAGCCGTCCGCCGTGATGAACAGGACAAAGTCCACCTCCGGCCCGGAGGCCTCGCGGGGCTCACCATGGACCTGCCAGACCGCGCCTGTTGCGGGCAGTCCCAGCAGAAATACGAAAAAAAGCAGGGAAAATACGCGTGTCCTCATCATGATTCCACCGTCTCCTGAGCCGTTTCAGGGGATTGAAAGGCTGCCCGGAAGGGCTGTTCCGGACAGCTTGGAATATGATGAGGCACGCCCAGCCCCGGCCCGTCAACAGCCGAGCGCGCTGGTCCTTTTCTTTCACCGGTTCGCGGCACCTGCGGACCGCTGTCAGACAATCCGCAGATCACCCTTCACGGCGTCGAGTTCCACGTCCGCACCGATGAGGAGCGGATAAGATGGACGGCAGTGACCGATCGGAAGTCCGAAAAGCAGGGGGAACTTGTGATCCTTGAGGCAGAACTTGACCACGTCCGGTCCCTTCCACCGATCCGGCCGTTTCGGTTTGCAGTCGTCTATACCACCGACGACCACGCCGGCCACGTTCTTCATCCAGCCGCTCAGGATGAGTTGGGTGAGATACCGGTCGAGTTTGTATGGCTGTTCATGGATTTCCTCGATGAAGAGAATGAAATCCTCGCCGCGGCGAGGCTTCGGCATCCATGGGGTTCCGATAAGACCGGCGAACAGGCTCAGGTTGCCACCGACGAGCCGCCCGGTGGCCTTTCCGCGCTGCGCGATGCGGGGCTTGAAATCCCGGCCACACCGTTCGCGGTAGGAGAGCCCGGCGCAGGGCTCCAGCAGGCATTCACGGAGTGCCTCGAGCGAGCGTTTCCCCGCCGGGTCGTTCTTGAGGAAGTAGCTCGGCGTGGGCGCGTGGATGGCCATGGCGCCTCCGATTGAGTTAACGGCGCCGATGAGCGAGGTGATGTCGCTGAAGCCCACGAGGGGCTTGCCGGTCTTGCCCGCGGCCTTCCAGTCCACGAGCGGAAGGAGGCGCGAGCTGCCGTAGCCACCACGCATGCAGAAGACGGCTTTGACCTTGTCGTTTGCGAAGGCGTTGTTGATGTCGGCCGCTCGTTGCCGGTCCGTGCCGGCCAGATAATCAAGGCGCTGGCGCGTGGAGGGGTAGCGTTTGACGCGCAGGCCGAGTGATTCGACCACGGCGGCGCATTTGTCCGCCTCAGCGTCCTTTTTCATCGGGCTCGCGGGGGCCACCAGGGCCACCAGATCACCTTCATGGAGCAGGTTGGGCGTACGCAGTGCCATCGGTGCGGCTCCTTTCGGGGAATTCCCTTAGCAGGGCTTGCTTGAGTCCATCCCAGTCATGGAATATGGCCGTGGTGCATCCTGCCATCCAAGTGCTCATGCGCTCCCGGGGATAGTCGAGGACGAGATAGACCGGCTTGCCGGCCCAAGCCGCCATGGTGATCTCTCCCGCCGAGCCGCACCCGCGCTGGGTTTCCTCCGTCCAGTAACAGATGAGGTAGTCGGCGCGGCGCAAGAGCATCTCCAGATCGTAGAGCACGATGCGCCGGGC